>CAUJIC010000042.1 GCA_963205305.1 Pseudomonadota bacterium
GTTTTGGGTATTTTTGGGCGGCCTTGGAAAGTATTGGGAGAATATGGGTAAAACTTGGGTTCGTCAAGGTGGTTTTTGGGTCAAACTAGGGGTGTGGATAGTGGGGATAAGTAGCACAATGGGTGGTGCCATGCCGCGCGAGCTGGGCGACATTACTCAACCCCAGATTGTTTCACGTGAAACAATCTCGCCCAGCCACCGCTCAGTGCAGGCTGTAAGCTGCTGGCACCCAATCTTCACGGGATTGTCACACACGCACTTCACACAGATGTTAAGATTCAACGATATTGGGAGCGAATATGGCTAAAAAGAGTAACTTTGAAGCTAAGCGTGGAGGCCATGCGGGCTTGAATCCATCGGAGCGTCTGGCTACCGCCGAAACGTGGCAGCGACTCCATGAATTATCGCACACACCAGCTCCGATAGTTGATTCGCGCGCTGACATGGCGCCCCCCTCTCCCCAGATTCAAGGTCCAGCACAGCGTGTATGGCGTGACCTACCGCCGCGCCTCAGTGGTACCGCATTTATTGAAAAATGCGTTGAAGAAAGCCCCAATGTTAGCACCAGACTCAACTATGCCAGATTTTGGAAGTCTGAGCTCGATAAGCTACTTGCCCAAGCACTGCAATCGCAGCCCGTTCAGGATATCATCGATGCTAAGACAAACGCAGCAATGGCCTTCGCTCCTGCTCTCCTCGATCAGCTGCAATCACTCACCACTGCTGCGAACCGTCCGCTGGTATCAGGCACAGGCACCACGCATGGTTTCATGTTGAATCATGATGGCGGCCTAAAGCGAGAGATTGTTCACGAGGTCAAAAACTACGCAGCCAGTTGTCTGCGCGGCTACTTTGCCGATGACCGCATCACAGAAACTAAAGCGATGGGTGAGTTCGGCAACCCCCAATTCAAACGCCAATTTATTGATCATTGCGGGCAACTCGCGCTGCATTCAGAGTTACCAGATGCGAAGACGAATCCTGAGCGCACCAAAGCGATGCGTGCGGCGCTGCGGCATGCCATCTACGATATTGCAGGTATTGCACGCTACAATCTCGATGACCCTCAATTTGCCGAGGCGTTTACAGCGAAGCTGAACAAGAAAATAATTATTAACGCAATTAGCCACATCACTCGCCACCCAAACCCATTCATGGATTATCAAGGGTTGATTGGTGGAACAGGCAAAGAACTAGCGCCAGATGTCATGCAGTTCGTCGAACAATTTGCACGCTATTCAATTACGAGCTTCGATGGCAGGAACGAAATCCCGCTCAGCACCGCAAAATCGGCTAATCAGCGCTAATACCAGATGGCCTATAAGCCGGGTTCTGTCCTCGCCCTAAGGCAATGGATGACTATTCATCTAGGCCGTGCGTTGCCGCAAAGCTCAAGCAACCTACCCGCGTGATCTCGGAGCGGAAAACCCCTAGTGGGTTGCCCCACGCGCCACGCCTATTCGGTCTTGCTCCTGGTGAGGTTTGCCATGCCGCTTTGGTCACCCATCGCGCGGTGGGCTCTTACCCCACCGTTTCACCCTTACCCGATAAATCAGGCGGTCTGTTCTCTGTGGCACTATCTCTCAGCTTGCGCTGGGTGGGCGTTACCCACCACCGTTTCCTGCGGAGCCCGGACTTTCCTCGGGGAATATTGGTTTGCTTCGGACATCGGCATACTGCCTAGTCCTTCGCGCCGCTTCGCGGGCTGATGGCTCGCTCGGACATCTGTCCTCGCCACCCCAACCCCTTCAGCACCAAACATTTCGCGCTTCGGAGGCATTCCCCTCACCCGCACCATAAAGTTCCACGCAGTCATCCAGCCATCTGGTGCACTAATTATAGGGAATCGCTAACTGTTTGGCCAGAAGTTTGATTTAGCGCGCGTTGGCATACAGGTAATCCATGTGCCCCAATGCCTCCACTAAGCGATAGCCCACGCTGGTGAGGTAGGCGGTCATTACGGGTTCATCGCGGCATTCAACACACAGATATTTAAAGCGGAATTGGTTGTGGTCGATGCCCTTCAGCACTTCGATTTCTGCCCCTTCCACATCGAGCGATAATAGGTCGATCAGGGCGGGCGCTTTGGCCTCGGCCAGCACCTCGTTCAAGGGGCGCGCTAGTGCGCCAAAGCGATAGGTTTCCTCGCGCGGTTTCAAAAATGGCTTGCCGATGGCGGCATGCTCGGCGGCGTTTTTAACATCGGATTCCAGCCCCACAGGGGTCGACATCAAATCCGAATAAATGATTTCGACGTACGTCTCGGGGTAGCCAAACGCGACGCACGCATTACAAAATACCTGCACATCATCGGAGCGATTTTGGCGGCACAGCAAATAATTATTGGGCGTTGGCTCGATGAGTACACCCGTCCACCCGCGGCGGGTTTCGAAATACAGTGTGTTCGATTGCGCCACGCCATCGTTCGCGCCCAGCTCCACAAAATAGCCGTTATCGTAATCGAGATATTTCTCGAGCTTGGCATCAAGGTTTTGGCGGCCATGATATTTCGGGCAGCCCGCTTGCAGAAATTTTGCGATATCCCACAGCTTGGGTGGCAGCCATGCTTTCACCAACGCCTTCAGCGCTTCGTTCGCCGTGGGCTTATGTTTTTTGCGGATGGGTGGCAGCAGCATCATCGTTCCTAGTCACTGACGTTACCCTAATCCATAGAAGAATAGCGCGCGACTGGTCTAGCAGAATGTTGCTGGCTACTTCAACTCCAACATAATTTCATTGCGGCGGAAGAAGGGTAATGTCCATGGCGGGTCATAAAACGCCATCACGGGCTCGCCCGTAGTTTTCAGGTTATTGGCTTTCACATAGGCCTCAAGCTCGGCACGTTTGGCCGCCATTTTGGCATCGTCGCCCGTAGCACCCGAAAAGCGAATCACGGCCATCTTTTTGCCGGCAATCTGTTTGATCTTCACAGCTGGGTTCACTGGCTTGGGCAGCGTTTCTAATGTGTATTCAGCGGGCATGATGAACTGCACCTTCCAGCTACCACCATCGGCTTGCTGAATGACGGGTGTCGTCATCGCAATTTTCTCGCCTGCTTTTTTCGCGTCCGCTTGTTGAATCACAGGTGTAGTCATCGCTATTTTTTCTTTAGGCTCGTTATTGCCAAAAATATAATCCGCAATCAGGCGGAAACCCTTGCTGATGGCTTCCTTGCGTTCGCCGCTTACTTCCACCTCGGCCGCAATCATCGGCGCGTAATCACGCACCTCAATGCCCGCATCGAACTTCTGTGCGGTGTGTGCAGGTTCTGCATATTGTCCCATGTTACACCCCGATAATGTGACGAGTGGAAAGGCCACGGCAAGAATGCCAAGCCCATAAAGCGTGCGTTTTTTGAATCGTGTCATAATGTTTCTCCGCTAACCATATAGTACAGGAATAGCCGATTACGAGAGCGACGCCTTCGCTTCGAACTTCTTGCGGTGTTGCTGGATAGCGGGGCCATTCTTTTCCGCCCAATCGGAAAGCCCATCGATTGGCTTCCACAGCGATGCACCGAGTTCGGTCAGCGTATATTCCACCTTCGGCGGCACTTGCGGAAATACTTTGCGCGTGACCAGCCCCGATGCCTCGAACGCACGCAGATGCTTACTCAGCTCGCGCTGGGTGATACCCGAAAGCGCGCGCTGCAACTCGCCAAAGCGCATGGTTTGTTTCTCCGCATGCAGGATAAAATATAAAATCCGCACCGACCATTTGTTGGCGATCAAATTGAGCGTGAGGAAAATAGGGCACTCTTTCAGCCCATGCGGAACTGTACTTTTGTGATCCGCCGCCACCTTCGATTTCAATGATTTTCGCATATAACGCCCATTACTATATAAATATATACTATGTATGTTAATAATCCCTACTATACATAACGCTGGTTCATATCTATATCATAGTCATCGACCCCACACAACCCTTTGAGGAGCCCCCTATGAGCAAGATTGTTTCTGTCGTTTACCACTCTGGCTACGGCCACACCGCCAAAGTTGCCGAGGCAGTTGCTGCTGGCGCAAAAATCGATGGTGTTAGCGTTAATCTGCTCAAGGCAGATGCGCTCTCAGATGCCGATTGGTTGGCGCTTGATGCCAGCCACGCCATCATCATGGGCGCGCCTACCTATATGGGCGGCGTGTCGGCACAGTTCAAAACCTTCGCCGATGCCAGTTCGAAACGCTGGTTCACGCAGGCATGGAAAGATAAAATCGCGGCGGGCTTCACCAACTCGGGCAGCTATTCGGGCGATAAACTATCGAGCCTGCAATATTTACAAGTACTTGCCATGCAACATGGCATGATTTGGGTGGGGCAAGCTGAAGCAGCGCCATCGCTTGCTGACACACAAATCCCGACCCACGAGGACATTAACCGCGTCGGCAGCTGGGTGGGGCTGATGACCCAAGCCAACAGCAAAGCCCCTGCGGATATTGCACCCCCCGCAGGCGACCTAGAGACCGCACGCCGCTTTGGTAAGCGTATTGCCGAGGTGACCAAGCGTTTTAGCTAGACAAGCGCACCAATCTTCATCAAACTGCTCACTATACTGCTGTTTTCGGTTATTTATCCGCCCAACAAGAACGGAGTGCGTGGTGACGCATGAAAATGATCATGAGGTGCCAAGAAATGACGCCATCAATGATGCAGCGCGCCTGAAAGATAAGGCTATCCTTGTCCTCTCCTCTGTTTTTTGCGGGGGCAAAACCACGCAGCGCCGCTTTTTAATGGCGGACGACCCTCAAAACCGCGAGTTCCTTGTCTCCTATACCACGCGCCTGCCCCGCCCTGGCGAGGTAGATGGGGTGGATTACCATTTCCTGCGCCTTGGCCGCACCGAGGCCGAAGCTAACGCCGAATTCATGCGGCTGGTCGATAATGGCGACATATTCGAACATACGCGCTTGTATGGCAACCGCTATGGCACCCCCAAAAGGCAACTCGAGGAAGCCGTTGCTGCAGGCAAACAACTCATTGCCGATGTGAATATTGAGGGCCTATGGGCACTGAAAAAAGCGTACCCCAACCAGGTGCAAGGTATTTTCCTGCTACCGCCATCGATTGAAATTCTAAAAGCACGCCTGCAAAAGCGCCTGACGGATGTGGGCCTTGCGCTTAATCAAAGTTGGGCAGAAATCGAAAAGGAAAAGAATCAGCACATCAACCAAGCGCTTGAAACACTCAAGGAGGCGCCGTTCTACGATGCGGTTATCGAGCAGCAAAAATCACGCCCTAAGGCTGTGTATCAGATGATCAAAGATGCGCTAAACACCCCCATCAACCAAACCTTCTCGCGCAAGCCACCGTCGGACGAACGCTAGACTAAGCCATGCAACGCGGCGAGTAGGCCCGCACATTCATCATCCCATACACCATCGAGGTTGCCGGGCCGAAAATGTCGCTGAAACGCAATGACACAGCTTTCCGTTTTGGGGCCATAGACCCCATCGAGCTTCAGGCCATAGCCCCAATTGCTGAGCGCCGTTTGCAGGCGGATGACTTTTTTTCCGTTATCGCCGCGCGCTTGCTCGCTGCCCATCATAGGTTTGGCACCAAAGGGGAAAACCCCAATGGCCGCGCGCGCCAAACGTGGCCAATCGAACAATTCACCAGGATCCATTTTACGCAAAAACGCAACATCCGAATGGCCGACCACATTGCGCGGCGGAATCGCATGACGCGCCAGAATTTCGTGGCACAGGGTGATGACGCTTTGCATTTGAATTTCTGGGAATGCTTTGTAGCCGTTGGTGTGGCCAAGGTTGGCGATCTCGATCCCGACTGATCGGCTATTGATATTCGCATGCCCACGCCAGTGCGATTCACCCGCATGCCATGCGCGCTTTTCTTCATCCACCAGCTGGGTTATCTCGCCATCTTCGGCCACCACATAATGTGCTGAAACTTTAGATTCCTGCTTACACATATGCGCAATGGCCGCCTCCGCCGTCAGCATATCGGTGTAGTGCAGCACGAGCATATCGATAGGCTCGCCCTTGCGGTCGTCGAAATTTGGGGATGGGCGGGAGAGTATCATCTTTTTCAGTTTAGCGGTTTTTGCGTTGGGTGAATAGAAAAAATACCCAATAAATTCGCTTGCATTATCTGCCTATGTTTTCACCACGCACCCATGCTATAGTGGCACGATGAAGAAACTACCCTCACGCCCCTCTGACGCCGACCTTGATGCCATTTTGCGCGACCGCATGGGCGAAATCGAGGCGCTGATCGAGGCCATCGCGAATGAAGAACCCGACTGCGATATGAAACTCGCCGAGTTGCTCGAAGGCGAGGTCGAAGAGGTTCGCAAGCTGATTGTCAAAAAATTGCGTGAGTTGCTGCAAGTGCGCGCGGCAGAAAAAGAGCAAGAGCTCGATAAACACCTCGCTGCCGAGCAGCGCATCAAGGTGGAGCGGCAGCGCGGCATGTTTATGCAGTGGCTGCAATGGATGATGTCGGAAGAAACGCTCGAGAAAATGCGGCAAGCCTTTTTGGCCGTACCCATGCTCGAAAAAACCGTGCGCCATGTGGGACGCGAAATGGCGGGTAAAGGCATGGATAACATCCAGATGGGCGATAAGCGCGAACTGGGTGCGCTAAGTCAAAACCTGCCCGATGTGCGTGGCCGCGAGCGCGATAAGGATAAGGGGCGGCAGTAACTACGCCGCGTCGGCTTCCTTGAACGCCACGCCCTTTTCCTTCAGCAGCGTTTGCAATTCGCCCGATTGGTACATATCGCGCACGATATCGCAGCCACCGATAAACTCGCCTTTGATGTAAAGTTGTGGAATGGTTGGCCATTGGGCGAATGCCTTTACCCCTTCACGGATTTCAGCATCCGCCAGCACGTTCACATCCTTATATTCCGTAATGCCAAGGCGCTCGAGCACCGCCGCCACGGTGGCTGAAAATCCGCATTGCGGCAGCTTTTTGCTGCCCTTCATATACAGTACCACATCGTTGTTCTTAATATCGGCCTCGATACGGGCGAAGGCAGGGTTCTCGGTCATCATCTCATCCATTCTTAAAGTGGTATCATTCCGTTCTTGTCAGCCGCAGGCACACCCTTGGGCTGGTCTATGCTCTGTTTTGCGATAGCATTGCAGCTATTTGCCAACGATTGAGCCATGAGGTTCAGTGCAGCTGGCGGCTTTTGTTGCGCCATATCAGTTAAGTCATTTTTGGTAAAAATCAAGCGATCGCTGACACAATGACAATATTCGTCGGCCTGAGCAAGGGTAAGCGGTGAACTCGCTTTGCCAGTGGTGCCTTCGCGCTGTAGCTGGTTGAGGCATTGCTCTAGGCTTTGTTTTTGTGCCTCTTTGCTGAGTATATGCAGTAGCGCAGGCAACCCAAACACATAGAATAATGGTGCTGCAATGACCCAAAAAATCAACATTCTACGCAGCCAGCGCATGGCAACCCCTTCTACATGAACCTCCTCTATATGGCGCGTTGCCTCCTCGTGCAAGAATCGTGTTTGTGGGAACGCTGCATTACTTGCGCTTAAATGCTGCCGCGCTATAAAGGCATCAACAACCGAGGTATTTATGACCGCAGCCGCAAAAACCACCCCAATCACCCCCACCATTACCCCTGAAGTGATCGCCGCGCATGGCTTCACGCCCGAGGAATACGCGTTGGTAGAAAAAATTCTCAAGCGCACACCCAACATGGTGGAGCTGGGTATTTTCAGCGTGATGTGGAGCGAGCATTGCAGCTACAAAACTACCCGCAATCATTTACGCAACTTCCCCACCACAGGCCCACAGGTAATTTGCGGCCCTGGCGAAAACGCCGGCGTGGTTGATATTGGCGATGGGCAAGCCATCATTTTCAAAATGGAATCGCATAACCACCCCAGCTTCATCGAACCTTTCCAAGGTGCAGCGACGGGCGTTGGTGGCATTTTGCGTGATGTCTTCACCATGGGCGCGCGCCCGATTGCACTGATGAACGCCCTGCGTTTTGGCGAGCCAAGCAACCCCAAAACCCGCCACATCGTGAACGGCGTCGTCGCGGGCATTTCGCATTATGGCAACTGTGTGGGCGTGCCCACCGTGGGCGGTGAAACCATTTTCCACAAATCCTACAACGGTAACCCGCTAGTAAACGCGATGGCAGTTGGCCTCGCCGATGCGGACAAAATTTTCTATTCCAAAGCGTCGGGCGTGGGCAACAAGGTCATCTATTTCGGCGCAAAAACAGGGCGCGATGGCATCCACGGCGCGACCATGGCTTCCGCCGAGTTCGACGAGACCACCGAGGAAAAACGCCCGACCGTGCAAGTGGGCGACCCCTTCACCGAGAAACTACTCATCGAAGCATGTTTGGAGTTGATGGCGACGGATGTAATCGTCAGCATTCAAGATATGGGTGCAGCGGGGCTCACCTGCTCCTCGCTTGAAATGGCCAGCAAAGGCGGCCTTGGCATCGAGATGATTATTGAAGATATTCCGATGCGCGAAGAAGGGATGACAGCCTATGAAGTCATGCTCTCCGAATCGCAAGAGCGCATGCTGATGGTGGTGAAGCCGGGCCGCGAGGATGTGGCGTTTGCCATCATGAAAAAATGGGGCTTGGCGTGCGCCACGATCGGCACCCTTACGGATACTGGCCGTATGGTGCTGAAACACCATGGCGAAATTGTGTGCAATATTCCTGTCGCACCACTATCGGACGCCGCACCGATTTACGACCGCCCTTTCACCGAAACACCTAAGCGCGCTGAGGTGAAGGCCGAGGAAGTACCCGCTGCGAATATCGGCCAAGCGCTGGCTGCGCTGATGGCCTCGCCCGATATCGCATCCAAGCGCTGGATTTGGGAACAATACGACCACATGGTGATGAACGATACGATTGGCCGCCCAGGTGGCGATTCCGCCGTGGTGCGCATCCATGGCACAGGCAAAGCGCTTGCCATCACCACCGACTGCACGCCGCGCTATGTATTCGCCGACCCCTATGAAGGTGGCAAGCAAGCGGTGGTGGAAAGCTTCCGCAATCTCTGCGCGGTGGGCGCCACGCCACTTGCCATTACCGATTGCCTCAATTTCGGCAACCCGCAAAAACCCGAAATCATGGGGCAAATTGTCGGCGCCATCAAAGGTATGGCCGAGGCGTGCAAAGCACTCGATTACCCTGTCGTGTCGGGCAATGTGTCGCTCTATAACGAAACGCATGGCGTGGGCGTTCAGCCAACGCCTGCGGTCGGTGGTGTGGGGCTACTGAAGGATGCAGCGAAGCGCGTGGGTAGCGGCTTCACCGCCGTGGGCCAAAGCATTTTGCTCATTGGTGAAACAAATGGCCATCTGGGCAGTTCCCTCTATTTGCGTGACCTTGTGCAAAGCGAAGACGGCGCACCACCAAGCGTCGACCTCGCGCTCGAGCGTCGTCATGGCTCCATGGTGCGTAGCCTGATCGAAAACAACATGCTCGCTGCTTGCCACGATGTGAGCGATGGCGGGTTGCTCGTTGCGATTGCCGAAATGTGCGTAAGCAGTGGTATTGGCGCGCAAGTACGCTTCGATACGGATATCCCACACCACGCTTATGCCTTCGGCGAGGACCAAGCGCGCTATGTGCTCGCCGTACCACCCGAGCAGAAAGACGAAGTGATATTACAGCTCAACCAAGCGAATGTTCCCTTCACCGATTTAGGTAAAACGGTGCCCGACTTGTTGATTGTGGAAGATATCATGCGCGTGCCTGTCACCCATCTTCGCGATGTGAACGAAACATGGCTGCCAGGGTACATGGCTGCGTAAGCTAGGAATTAGGTATGAGCCAGACTGCTCCCTTGCATTACAAGACTGACGTACGCGAGCAGTACGAAGAACTCCCCTATCCTTACCGCGACCCCGAGAAGGAAGGTGATTCCTTCATGAGTTGTGATCCTATCTCGCTCACTGGCCTATGCCATACGGGCTGGGCCGGCATGCGAGACTTACGCAAGGGCGTGCGAATCCTCATCGCTGGTTGCGGTACTGGCGATGCTGCAGTCCTTTATGGCGAAGAGTTGCTGGGCACCGACAGCGAGATTATTGCCCTCGACCTTTCCAGTAAATCGATCGAAATCGCCCAAGCGCGGCTTAAAAAACGCGGCCTAAGCAATGTAACATTCCACCACATTTCTATCCTCGATGCACCCGATGCGGGCTTAGGTGAGTTTGACCTTATTGATTGTTCAGGCGTGTTGCACCATCTTCCCGACCCCGATGCCGGCCTTGCTGCCCTTGCAAAAATGCTGAAAGCCGACGGCATGATGTCGATCATGGTCTATGCACAGTATGGACGTTATTCCGTCTATCTCGTGCAGGAGCTGATGCGAAAGCTGATGCACGCAAACATGACGCGGCAGGAGAAGATCGAGCTTACTCAATCCTTTCTCAACAACGTACCCGAAGGTCACTGGATCACCGTCAATAATTCCCTGTTCCTTGAGGACATACGCTTTCCGGATGGCAGTGGGCTCTATGATTTGTTCCTGCACTCGACGGACCGCGCCTACACCGTGCCGCAGATTTATGATTGGGTAGAAGGCGCTGGCCTCATGATACACCAGTTCTATTCCAGTATGGCGGATGAATCGCTGTACACCCCCGAGAGCTATAACAGCGACCCTAAACTCACCGCTATCTTCAAAGAAAAATCAACGCGTGAGCGTCAGGAGATCGCGGAACTGATGAACGGCAACATCGCACGCCATTTCTTCTCTGCCTCAAAAGAGCCAAAGATACTTGCCCAGTTCGCTGATGATATGGTGATTACCTACGGCCCGATGCAGTGGCTTTTCACGCATTTGCTCGCGCCGTTCATCTCTGCTCTGGAAGGCGCACAGCTGGGTGACCGCGTGAGCGGCAACCCTCGGCCATTCGATCTAAGCCCGCCATTGCACATCACCAAAACACGCCATGTCATTGCCCTCATGCATGCAATCGATGGCAAACGCAGCATCGGTACGATCATCGCAGATATTGCGAAAGCAAGCGGCGATACGCCCGAACAGGTACGCCGCGATTTCGAACTTCTCTACAACGAATACCGAGCACGCCAGATCGTTTTCCTACGCCATGAATCCATCCCGCCCTATAAAACTGGACGGGACATCATCGCACGTATGAAAGCACACCAAACCAAATAACAGGATAATTTTATGCCCATGACCGCCGATGAAATCACCCGCCGCATCACCGCTGCCATACCTGATGCCGAGATTGTCTTGGAGGATTTGGCAGGGGATAATGACCACTGGAAAGTAACGGTAAAAAGCGCCAGTTTTGCGGGCAAAAGCCGCGTGGAGCAGCACCGCATGGTTAATTCTGCCTTCGGCACCGATTTAGGCACGGTTTTGCACGCATTGGCTGTTTCCACTGTGGTTGCGGCGTAAATTATTAAAAATACATATAAACCAGCTGATTAGCATTTAACCGCATCGTGCGTAGCAGCATGTCTTTGGTGCCCGCACCCTTATTTTCCCTAGCAAATCCTTCGATTTGCACTTTTTTCCAATAATTTTAGTGAGGCTTAACCTTCTGTTAACTTTGGTGCGCTATATTAGCTGAATAAGGCGACAAACAGCCAAAAACAGGGTGGTTCGAATATGGTGGGTCAATGCTCAGTAGCGGCAGTTGGATACGGCGGTGCCGCATGCAACGGTATTAAAACAGCCCTGAGTGGCACACCCAACGAGAAGTTTATCGAAACGTTGAGCAAATTCGCTCTGAAACAGTTCGATGAGCTCACCAGCTCCTTCCCGCTGGTGCCTGAGGCAAGTCAGAAGTTTGCCATGGCACACGCGGATCATAGCGCTAATTTTAGTCCGAGCGCGGTTACAGGAATTTCAGGCCATGGGGGGCATTCCCTCGCCTAGATACAAGTTTTACGTGGTTTGCCAACTGTGGGCGGTTCCTTAAAAAAGAGCCGCCCTCTTTTTTTGCAGCCCTATTTCCCGCGCAGCGCTTTCACCACCCCGCGCCATGTCGCAATTTCCTGCTCGCTCAACCCTGCGCGCACCAAAGTCGCGCGGATATTGCGCCACATAATGTCCTTCTTCTCGGGCACGCGCCAAAAATTCACATCATCAAGCGCCAGCTCAAGCTGACCAAGCAAGCCTTGTAGTTGTTCGCGCGTTGCGAGCTCGGGCACGGCTTGCAATGCGTTGGGTTGCGCGACACTGCGTGCAAACGTAGTGGCACCTGCCGTATGCACATGGCTGAACCATTCATACGCGCACACCACTACCGCCTGGCCAATATTGAGTGACGCATATTCCGTGCTGACAGGAATCGTCACCACCGCATCGGCCAGTGCCATGTCTTCGTTCTCGAGCCCTGTGCGCTCGGGCCCAAACATCACCGCGCATTTTTCGCCGCGGCTAGCACGGGTGTACAACTGCGACATCGCCTCACGCACCTCCATCACCGGGAGGCTCATCGCCCGTTCACGCGCGGTGGTGGCCAGCACAAAATTGCAATCCGCCAGCGCTGCTGGCACATCCTCGTGCACAGTTGCATCGTCGATAATGTTCAGCGCCTTGCCTGCGGTGTCGCTTGCCTTGGGGTTTGGCCAACCATCACGCGGGGCGACAAGCCGCAAATCGGATAGCCCAAAATTCGCCATCGCCCGCGCTGCGGCACCAATATTTTCGCCCATTTGCGGGCGGATGAGGATGATACTTGGATATTCCAAAGCGCTTACCTATATAGTGGAGTGCAGTATTAGGGGGGATGGTATGGATAGCAAAACTCTTGGGTCTTCGCTAGCGGTAGGTGACATTGTTTTTGTCCATATCGATGCTCTGTTTTTTAGCAAGGTCGCACGTGATACGGGCAGCTGGACGAATCATGTTGGCATCGTCACTGATATTTCGAATGGCGAGCCAATTATTTGCGAAAGTACTGTGCCGTTCTCGAAGCGCACCAAGCTATCTCGATTCATTGCTCGTTCAAAGGATCGACGCGTCACGGTGAAGCGCTTGTCTCATCCAATGAATCAAGCGCAGCAGGCCGCCATCCAAAAAAGCGCGAAGAAACGCCTCTATCGACTGTATGATGGCGGCTTCAACCTCGCATCGCGTAAGCAATTCTGTTCGCGTTTCGTTTATGAGGTCGTAAAGGAATCACTCGATATCGAACTCGGCAAGGTGCAGACCCTACGCACCCTTCTAGATGAAAACCCCGATGCCGATATGCGTTTCTGGCGCCTATGGTATTTTGGTCGTATACCTTGGGAGCGCAAGACAGTTACTCCCGCGAGCCAATTGAACGACCCGCAGATGGAAACAGTGTTCGAGGGTAACTTGGCAGCCTAATTAAGCCTTCGCCTTACGCTTCATCAAGTGGTAGCTAATCGCATCCACCAACGCGTTATAGGATGCATCGATCACGTTGTGGCTCACACCAATCGTCGTCCAGCCAAACCCTGCATCGTCGCGGCTTTCAATCATCACGCGCGTGAGGGCTGCGGTCGCATCTGCAGGTGTCAAAATCCGTACTTTATAATCCGCCAGATGCATGGATTTGAGCTGCGGGTATTTCACAATCAGCGCCTTACGGAGCGCAGCATCGAGCGCGTTCACGGGGCCGTTGCCCTCCGCCACCGTCATTTTTGATTTGCCCTGCACGGTCAGCTTCACCGTCGCCTCCGACATTGTGATACGCTTGCCCTTGGCATCGACATGGCGCTCATCGAGCACACGGAAACTGTGCAAATCGAAATAGCTCGGCACACTGCCGAGCATCTGCCGCGCCATCAGCTCGAAGCTCGCACCAGCATCCTCATACGCATAACCCAGCGCCTCGCGATCCTTCACGGCTTTTACCAGCTCGCCCACGCGCTCGTCGCCCTCGGCAATCTCGATGCCCATCTGCGCGAGGCGATTCAAAATATTCGCCCTGCCCGCTTTATCGGAAACCAGAATCACGCGACTGTTGCCTACCAGCGCAGGGTCGATATGTTCGTAACTTTTGGTATCCTTACTCATCGCGGAAACATGCAGCCCGCCTTTGTGCGCAAACGCACTCTCGCCAACATAGGCCGCATGTTTGTTGCTGGCGCGGTTCAAGCGCTCATCCACAAGGCGGCTTAAGGCACCGATGCGCGTGAGTTGTTTATCCGAGATGCCTGTTTTGTAGCCCATCTTGAGCATCAACGTCGGGATAATCGCAATCAGGTTCGCGTTGCCGCAGCGCTCGCCAATGCCATTGATGGTGCCTTGCACTTGGCGTACGCCCGCCTCCACGCCCGCGAGCGAATTGGCCACTGCCTGCTCGGTATCGTTATGGCAATGGATGCCTAAGTTCGCTTTCGGCAGTGCTTTTTTCACCGCGCTCACGATCTTGAAAATCTCGCTTGGCAAGCTGCCGCCATTGGTATCGCACAGCACCAGCCAGCTTGCGCCGCCATCCACCGCTGCGCGCAGCACATCGAGCGCATAGTCGGGGTTCGCCTTATAGCCATCGAAGAAATGCTCGGCGTCGAAAACACCCTCGCGCTTCTTACTAATCATATGCGCGAAGCTCTCCTCAATCATTTTGAGGTTCTCTTTTTTGCTGACCTTCAGCGCGGTTTCTACCTGCCAATCCCATGCTTTGCCCACCAAACAAACGCTCGGTGTTTTTACATTCAACAGGTCGGCCAAGCCCGTATCGTTACTCGCGCTGCGGCCTGCGCGGCGGGTCATGCCAAAGGCGACAATTTTGGCTTTTTTAGCGGTGGGCATGGCGGCGAAAAATCCGTCATCCGTTGGGTTCGCCCCTGGCCAGCCACCTTCGATGTAATCAATCCCAAACGCATCGAGCGCCTCGGCAATGGCGAGTTTGTCGGCCACGGAAAAATCAATCCCGCGTGCCTGCGCCCCATCGCGCAAGGTCGAATCATAGAGGTAGATGCGTTCGCTCATCACGTGGTTATACAAGGATTTAAGCAGGTTAGCAACTATTGCTTGCCCTTACCATGCGTCTCCTTACGGTGCGCAAGGTAGCGCTCGGTGACGATGTAGGTGAAGGTTATTGTCCAGCCAATCAAGATGAGGCCTACAATCGCCTCGATGCCGACCAGCATACGAATGCCCCCCGTGGGCGCCACATCCCCCAAGCCAAGCGAGGAATAACTGACGACCGAGAAATACACATAATCCAGAATATGATGCTCAATATTGCCCGTTAGCATGCCAAACCCGAAATGGTTGGAGAGGCTGAAATAGGCAAGCGCAAACGCCCAGACTGCAATAGTATGCCCCACAAACGAGGCCAGCACGGTGAACAAAATCTGCGCGCGCGGGCAGCCATCGAGCCTTGGTAACATCAACCACACATGCGCCATGATTTCGTAAAACACCGTGACACAAAACACAATCAGCGCGAAGGCAACACCCGATGCGATGAAGAAATTTTCTATATCTAACCCCTGCGCCATGTGGTTCCCGTTGCACTATCTTCCAAAATAATACCCTTCGCCTTTAGCATATCGCGGATGGCATCGGCTTGACCAAAGTCACGCGCTTTTTTGGCCGCGTTACGCGCCTCGATTTGCACGTCGATCCACAGCGTGTCCTCACCCTCGCCTTGGAACCACGCTTCAGGTGATTGCTGTAATAACCCAAGAACAGAAGCCAACTGTTTCAACATGAAACAATGAACATCTCTATCACGAGAGCCTGCTAATTCATCGGGTGCAATTAGTTCAGGCAGACAGGCTTGAGCTTGTTGGCGCAGTGAAGCAAGCATTGCAGGCGTATTCAAATCATCACGAAGTGGCTCCAGCGTATCGCTAAAGAATTGATTGAACTCTTGTGAACCCATCGCTTTCTCGATTTTACTACGTCCAGCTTCAACTTCCGCAGCAGCAAGTCCGCGATAAAGATAATCAAGTTCTTTTTCTGCATCATGCAACAGCTTATCAGTCCAGTTCAATGGCTCATTATATTTAGTCTTTAACAGCGCCAAACGAATCACCTCGCCCTTCACACCTTTGCTCAACAAATCATGCACGGTGATGAAATTGCCAAGGCTCTTACTCATCTTCTCGCCTTCAACGGTGAGAAAGCCATTATGCACCCAGTATTTCGCATAGTGCGACCCCGCATTGCCGCAGGTGGATTGGGCGATTTCGTTCTCATGGTGCGGGAACATTAAATCCGCACCGCCGCCATGAATATCGAAATCGGTGCCGAGGTGCGCATCGCTCATCGCCGAGCATTCGATGTGCCAACCAGGACGCCCAATGCCCCATGGTGAGTCAAACTTGCTGCTCGCGTCATCCTTCTCGCTCGCCGGTTTCCACAGCACAAAATCGCCCGCATATTCTTTATACGGCGCCACTTCCACCCGCGCGCCCGCAATCATATCCTTCACACTGCGGCGGCTGAGCTGGCCGTAGTTCGGGTCCTTCTGCACGCGGAAAAGCACATGCCCTTCGGCCGCATAGGCAAACCCGCCCGCAATCAAGCGTTCGATGAGCGCAATCATTTGCGCGATATGCTCCGTCGCGCGCGGCTCCACAGTGGGCTTCAAGCAATTCAGCGCGCCCATGTCATCATGAAATTGCTGCGTCACCTCGCTGGTGAGCGCTTGAATCGTAATCCCCCGCTCCACCGCAGCGGCGTTAATTTTATCGTCCACATCCGTGATATTGCGCACGAAGGTGACCTTCGGAAAATCATGACTCAGCAGGCGGTACAGCACATCATACACCACCACACTGCGCGCATTGCCAATGTGCGGCCGCGCATAGACCGTGGGCCCGCACACATACATTTTGATGTGAGCAGGGTCGAGGGGAACAAACTCCTCAGTCGTGCGAGTGAGTGAGTTCGAAAGGCGCATTACGCCGCCTCGCCCTTGAGGCGTTTTTCGGCGCGGTCACGCCCGAGGAGTGCAAAGACCGTTTTCATCTCGGGCCCGTGCTCGCGGCCGGTGAGGGCAAGGCGCAGGGGCATGAATAGTTCTTTGCCCTTGCGGCCAGTTTTTTCTTTCACAGCGTTTACTAGCGCATCCCAGCTTGCTTCGTTCCACTCGCCTAGTGGAAGCGACGACGACGCCACAGCAATAAATTCGCTATCGGCCGCGCCGACCACGGGGGTGATGGGCTGATGCAGCACCTCCCACCAATCTTTCGCATCATCGATGGTGGTGAGATTCGCTTTAATCGCCTCCCAGAAGGTCGCATCAATACTGCCCATGCCGCGCGCCGCGAGTTGGGGCTGCACCTCAGCGAAATCGAGATGGTGGAGGTATTTCTGGTTCAACCGCTCCAATTCTTCGGAATCATAATTCGCCATCGAGCGGCCGAATTTTTTTATATCGAAGCCCTCGATGAGGGCGTTCATTGAAGCAGCAAGTTCGATAGAATCGGACGTGCCGATTTTGGCAAGGTAACTAGCTAGCACCAGCGGAAAGGCGCCCCCTTCGCGAAGCGAACGAATATCACCACCGCCAACGCGCTTGCTGATTTTGCCCTCTTTCATTTTGAGCAGCGCCATATGACCGAAGGTGGGGATTTTGTGCCCCATCGCTTCCATAATCTGCACCTGCATGGCGGTGTTGCTCACATGGTCCTCACCGCGCAGAATATGGGTGATGCCCATTTCGCCATCATCGACACTCGTTGCAAAGGTGAACAGCACCACGCCATCCTCGCGGAACATCACTGGGTCGCTCAGTTTGCTGCCATCGAACTCCACACGGCCACGGATCATGTCGTCCCACACAATCGGCTCGGGGTTTAGTTTAAAGCGGTAGTGCGGGCGGCGGCCTTGCGCTTCATATTCCGCGCGTTTTTCAGCGGTTTCGGTGAGGCCCGCGCGGTCATAAATCGGCGGTAGGCCACGGCCAATCAGCATTTTGCGTTTAATGTCGAGTTCTTCCGCCGTTTCATAGCATGGGTAAAGGCGCCCAGCTTCAATCAGCTGTTGCTTCACTTCCTCGTAGCGCGCGAAATAATCAGATTGTTTTTTTACGACATCGGGCTTCGCCGCGAGCAACCATTCCAGATCCTCATGGATGCCTGCTTCATACTGCGCTTCGCTGCGCGTGCGGTCGGTGTCGTCAATCCGCAGCATGAACTTGCCGCCCATGGATTTGGCAAACAGGTAATTCACCATCGCCGTACGCACATTGCCCACATGCAGCCAACCGGTGGGGCTTGGCGCGAAACGAACGAGAATATTCTCAGACATAAACCCTCAAAAATCGCCATTTTAGCAATGGCCTATAAAAAAACCTCTACGGCCATAGGCTGTAGAGGTTTTTTGGTCAATACGTCAAGGGTTGAGCTTACTTGCCGCGCCCTGCGCTTTGGTCGCCCGTTTCTCTCCAATCCGGTGTTATCGGAGCGCGCTTGTATTGATCAGGGTTCATACCCGCCCCAACAATCGCTTGATGCGGCGAAACTTCATCGCGAATATGCGGCGATATTGGCTTCGGTGTCGAAGGCAATGCCTTCAATTCCTCTTTGCGCGCGGCAACTTCGGTAGGGTTCAGGCCGAGCTGCGACAAATCCAGCTTACCTGTTACAATCAGGCCATTTTCATCGCGCGTGCCAGAAAGACGCGCCAGTTGATTCTGTGCTTCATCCACCAACGCGGGAAGACCCTTGCGCGAGATAGCCACCGCAAAAAGGCTCTCACCAAGCTCTTTTGCTAGGTGAATCAAAGCATTATCGCGCTGACGGACATTCAGGTCCTCCGCCGCGGTGTGGGGCATGTGTACGTCAGGAAAATGATGGTTCATGATTTAATCCTCTAACAGTTAAACGTGCACTACCCTATACGTTGCCCCCACACCTTTGTGTGTGACAGTTTTGTTAAGATTAATAGGATAATGATTACAGCGTATTATTCTGATGTTTCGACCAATTGAGGGCGGCGGAACGTGATAACCCCCACCCCAATGATAGTCAGCACCGCACCAAGGACGACTTGCACTGTGAGCGGATCGCCAAACGCCACCACCCCACCCGTGATACCCGCGACAGGAATGAGCAGCGAATACGGTACCACATGGCTTAAGGGATAGGTCGTCACCAACCGATTCCACAGGCTATGCCCTACGAACGATGCACCCACCACACTATAGGCAACCCCAAACCAGCTGGTGGCACGTGCCGTTTGCATGGCTTGCCACTGCCCAGTTTCGCATAGGGCGGAGAGTATGACAAACACGGGTACCGAGAACAATGCGGGCCAGAATAGCAGCGCCACTTGGCTGGGCATCGGCTTCAGGGTTTTAAGGTAGATATTGGCCCCACCCGCCGCGAAAGAGCTAATGACTGCTAAGGAAAACGCTCCCCAATGCTCGCTGGCGTTGGGCGTGCCCGCCACAATCATCACCCCGATGAAGGCCACCATCAGCCCCATGCTGCGCCATGGCCCCAAATAATCCTTGAACAATACGGCCGAAAGCACACAGGCAAACGGCACCCCAAGCTGCGCGGCAATAACGGCGGAAGTGATGGATAGCCCCATCGAAAGCGCCAAAAAGCTAAGCGCAAACTGCGCCACCAGCAGCACCAGCGATAAAACCGCCATATCGCGCATCCGTGGGCGCGCGGCGCGCAGTGCCATAGGCGCTAGAACCAGCGCAATGACCGAGAACCGCACTACCAAAATGACATAGGGCGGCAAATCGCGCAGGGCGAATTTGGTGGCGGCATAATTAAACCCCAAGCAGCTAACGGCGAGGATCGCGGCAAGTATGGCGCGGATGGGCATGGGGGAAACCTTGTGAGTGATGAGCAGTGGGTGGTGAGTAGTAGATGGTTATAGGTCGTGCAAGGGGTAAGAAGGTTATCCCAATACTCACAGAATTGCTGAACGAAGCGCCAACAATATCGCCTATCCCACTCAATTCACTTATCAAGCGAGGGTATTTATTCAAGCATCACAGATTGCTAGATTTTCACCCCCACTTGTGCCATAGTCCCTCTCCCGAAGCGACCCCCTCGCCTGACTACCTATAGGTTGATAATGGTGGATGGGATATTAGGAGTCGCGGCGCGCAGGTAAGGAGCGTACCTATAATGGTACGTGACTGACCGAGCACCGCGAGGACGACATAGCCCGCCGCCAGTAGCAACCGGATAGTTGGGAGAAAAAAAGAGGGCTTTGAGATAAATCCCAAAGCCCCAAGTCGCTCGGCAAGCAACTGATCACTGGCTTTCGCCAGGAACTGATACGAAAGGCGTCACACCAACGGGTGCTGGCGCCTTTTGTGTTTCGAAGGTTCGTGATGCTTCAGCGGGATTAAAGCCAACCGCCCGACCAATGCATAACGCATGAGTAAGGACGAAAGAGCTACTATCACACCACTCATCATCTGGAACCGATGTCTCGTTAATGTTTCGTTCTAACCACTATATATAGATTCCATAGGGTGCTGACAACAACATTTTGTGGTTAACCTGTTGATTCGCTCCTGTTGGCGGCCATGCTATGCGGCGTGAATCTATCCACAATAGATACCCACATGGGGATAAAAAATTCGATGTTCGCGCATTCGTTTTTTTGCAGAATCTGACAAAAAAATCACAAACAAATCTTAAATCATGCTCGGCACGTAACTAGGGATAGATTTTTGTGCCCGCGGGCTTTATGTAAGGTGCATCCCTTGTTTCCTCTTACCCGTGTAGGTTCGAATGTCGTCGAAAACCCCCATCTATGAAGGCAAAGCCAAAAAACTGTTCGAGGGGCCAGAACCTGGAACCCTGATCCAGCATTTCAAGGACGATGCCACGGCATTCAATGCCAAGAAAAAGGGCACGATTGTTGGCAAAGGCATCATCAATAACAAAATCTCCGAATTTTTGATGACGCGCCTGAACGATATGGGCATCCCCACCCATTTCATCCGCGGCCTGAACATGCGCGAACAACTGGTGCGCGCGGTCGATATCATTCCCATCGAAGTTATCATCCGCAACTATGCCGCAGGCAGCTTTGCCGAGCGGTTCGGCGCGTTCGAAGGCGAAGCACTGGGCAGCCCCCTCATCGAATTCTGCCTGAAGGATGACCGCTTGGGCGACCCCTTCATTGCGGAAGACCACATCTTCGCGTTCGGCGTGGCCGCGCCCGAGGAAATCGATGAGATCCGCCATTATGCGCTGCGTATCAACGATTTCCTGAGCGGCCTGTTCTATGGCCATGGCATTCGCCTGATCGACCTTAAGCTTGAATTTGGTCGTTTCTATGAAGGCGAAACCGAGATCATTGTGCTGGCGGATGAAATTTCGCCGGATACCTGCCGCCTGTGGGACATTGTGACGAACGACAAAATGGATAAAGACCGCTTCCGCCGCGACCTCGGCGGCACCGAGGAAGCCTACCGCGAAGTGGCGCGCCGCCTCGGTGTGCTGCCCAACATCAACGTGGTCGAGAAAGCCAGCTTTGCCGATATTAAAGGCGGTAAGGCCAAGCCTGCCAAAGGCAAAGCTAAACCCGTGAAAGCCGTGAAAGCGGTTAAGCCCGCGCCAAAGGCCAAGGGCAAGCCCACCCCCAAAAAGAAGAAGTAATATGAAAGCCAAAGTCCATATCACCCTTAAAAACGGCGTGCTTGACCCTCAAGGTGCGGCGATTGAATCCGCACTCGACCATCTGGGTTTTGCAGGCGTCAATGCTCGCGTGGGCAAGCTCATCGAGCTTGAAGTGAAAGAGAACGATGCCACCAAAGCCAAAAAAGCTATCGAGCAAATGTGCGAAAAGCTGCTGGCAAACACTGTCATCGAAAAATACGTCGTCGAGTTGGTGGCGTAATGCTGTTGTGGCGCTCTCTCAAAAGAGCATGGCGCGGTGAAGAAAAGCTCTGGATTGTTTTCTGGGGATGGTTTGTACTCACCAATATCTTGCAGATAGCAATCTCTCTTAGCACTGGCTTCTCACTTGAAGAGGCGGCACTCAGCCTACTCCCCAATACGATTCTTTATCTAAATTTAGTTACATTCGTCTCACTATCCTTAATGCTCGGCGTCCTATCTTTTCAGTTCATTAGTATTTGGCGGTGCGCTCGGAATACGAATAAAAAAATTTGGTTTGGTTTGGCGCGAGGTTTTGTGA
>CAUJIC010000043.1 GCA_963205305.1 Pseudomonadota bacterium
ACCCTGCGGGCTTGTTGAATGCAGCAAGCGCTGCCGCGGGAGTATTTAGTTGATGGCCAAGGCTGCCGATAAAACACTGCTGAACGACTACCACCTCCTTTCGTATGACGTGCTGGATAGCACCAATTCGGAAGCCAAACGCCTTGCGGGTGGCGGGGCGTCGCACGGGGCGGTGATTTGGGCGCGTAGGCAAACTGCCGGGCGTGGCCGTTTGGGTCGTGAATGGGTCTCGGCGGATGGCAATTTGTTCACCACCGTGTTGCTGAACCCGAGTGTCGATTTAGAAAAATGCAGCCAGCTTTCCTTTGTGGCCGCGCTTGCTGTGGCCGATACGCTGGAGGGAATTTTGCCCGACCCATCAAAAATTGCCTGCAAATGGCCGAACGATGTGCTGGTGAGCGGAAAAAAGATTTCGGGCGTGCTGCTGGAATCGTTCACTACCAAAGAAATCATAAGCACCCGCCAATGGATTGCCGTGGGCGTGGGCGTGAATGTCGATAATTTCCCCGAGCATGTGATGTACCCCGCGACGTGCTTGCGTGATGCGGGGGTGGAGCTGATTAGCGCCAAAATTGTTCTCTCGCGCTTTATCCATAACTTCATTGCGCGATACGACGAATGGGATGCCAAGGGTTTCGCGCCGATTGTGAAGGCGTGGTCGGCGCGCGCACACCAAATCGGCAAATCGGTCGAGGTGATTGTGGGCGATGATAAAGTGACCGGTGTGTTCGAGGGTATTGATGCCCAAGGGTGCATGTTACTGCGTGATAAAAAGAAGAATGTGACGCCGATTTCGGCTGGGGACGTGTTCTATAAGGAGCCAGCGTAGCCATGTTGCTCGCGATTGATATTGGCAACACCAACCTTGTGTTTGCATTGTTTAAGGGGCAGGAGGTGTGCGCGCAATGGCGCATCCGCACCGAGCACCACCGCAGCGCCGATGAATATGCCGTGTGGCTGTTCGCGCTGATGAATCGCGCGGGGATTAGCGAGAAAGACGTGACGGCGGTGATTCTCTCCTCCGTCGTGCCCGATGCGAATTTCGAGGTGAAATCCTTCGTACGGCATTACCTGAACCTTGAGCCGCAGCTGATTACCAATGGGCAGATGGATATTGGCATGCCTGTGCTGCTTGATAACCCAAGGGAGCTTGGTGCAGACAGGCTCATCAACGCATTTGCGGCGTGGAGCGAGTTTAAACAAGCGCTGATTGTCATTGATTTTGGCACGGCGACAACATTCGATGTGGTGTCGGCCAAGGGTGAATATTTGGGCGGCGTGATTGCCCCAGGGATTAATCTTTCGCTGGAGGCATTGCAACGCGCGGCGGCGAAGTTGCACGGTATTGCGATTACGCACCCACAGAAAGTGATTGGCACCAACACCACGAACGCCATGCAATCGGGTATTTTTTATGGCTATGCTGGCTTAATTGAAGGCATCGTCAGCCGCATCAAGGCCGAGCGGGGCGAGGCGATGAAAGTGATTGCGACAGGCGGGTTAGCACCGCTTTATGCCGAAGCAACTTCAGCTATCGATACGGTCGATACCGACCTGACTATCCGCGGTCTGCGGCTTATTCACGAAAGAAATAACTAATGAGCTTCAACTTCAACCAATACAACGACGACGTGCTGTTCGTGCCCCTTGGTGGCGCCAACGAAATTGGCATGAACCTGAACCTGTACCGCTATAAAGGTAAGTGGATCATCATCGATTTGGGGATTGGTTTTGCGGGGCCGCATTTGCCAGGGGTCGATATTGTGGTGCCCAACATCGATGCGATTGCACCGTATAAGAATGATATTGTCGGTCTTGTGCTGACTCACGCGCACGAGGATCACCTCGGCGCGGTGGCTTATTTATGGCCCGA
Source organism: Pseudomonadota bacterium (assembly GCA_963205305.1). Classification (GTDB taxonomy): domain Bacteria; phylum Pseudomonadota; class Alphaproteobacteria; order Rickettsiales; family UBA3002; genus QFOX01. The sequence goes on from CAUJIC010000043.1 coordinate 1,874, forward strand.
ACTTGGCTGCCCCATTTATGCCACGCCCTTCACCGCAGCGGTGTTGAAGAACAAGCTGGCGGAGGAGGGAATCCAAGGCAAAGCGAAGGTGAACATCGTGAAGGCAGGCGAGCGCTACGATATTGGCCCGTTCGGCTTTGAAATGGTGCCGGTCACGCACTCCATTCCTGAAATGCACGCGGTGGCGCTGCGTACTGATAAGGGCATCATCATGCATACGGGCGATTGGAAGCTCGATGATGCGCCGCAAGTGGGCGTGGTGACGGATGAGGCGACCTTGAGCAAATATGGCGATGAGGGCGTGTTGGCCATGATTTGCGATTCGACAAATGTGTTTGTGGAAGGTGAATCAGGCTCGGAACTGCATGTGCGCGCGGCGCTGACAGATATTATTAAACAGTGCGAAGAGCGCGTGGTGGTGACGACATTCTCCAGTAACATTGCGCGATTGGAAACAATCATTTATGCCGCGAAGGATGCGGGGCGCAGCGTGGCTATTGCGGGTAAATCCATCTGGCGCATGGTGCACGCGGCGCAGGATGCGGGCTATTTGAAAGATGTGCCGACTTTCCTCACCGATGTGCAGGGCATGGAGTGTCCACGCGACAAGGTGCTGTTCATTTGCACAGGTTGCCAAGGCGAATCACGCGCGGCCTTATCGAAAATTGCGCGCGGTGAGCACCCCGCAATCCGCCTGTCGCCCAAGGATACGGTCATTTTCTCCTCGCGCACCATTCCAGGTAACGAAACAAATATTAGCTACATGGTGAACAAGCTCATCACCCAAGGTGCGGAAGTGCTGAACGATCGCACAGGGTTTATCCATGTCTCGGGTCACCCCGCGCGTGGCGAGCTGAAGCGTATGTATGAATGGGTGCGGCCAAAAATTGCAGTGCCCGTGCATGGCGAGGCGCGTCACATCCACGAACACGCAAAATTCGCGGTAGAACTGGGTGTGCCAGTAGCGATTGAGCCTACCAATGGCGTGGTCATCAACCTGACCGCGGCGACGCCAAGCGTGGTGGGTAGGGTAGAGTGGGGCTACCTAGCGCTCGATGGTACGAGCTTTATTGATAGTAATTCGGGTGTCATCCGCACGCGCCGTAAAATCCGCGACGATGGCTATATCATTGCTTCGGTGGTGATGGATAAAAAGGGCGCAATGGTCGGTCATCCTCTCATTTCCGCACCTGGATGCTTGGACGCCACGGACGATAAAGACATGCTGATTGCGCTGCGCGATGAAGTGGCCGAAGCGGTGGCCAAAGCGGGGCGTGGTGGCAGCAAGGGGCGCCAGCTTGATGAATCGATTCGCGGAGTTTTGCGGAAAATGATTCGTGATGAGCTGGGTAAAAAGCCCGTGCTCGACGTGCATATCCATAGTATGTAATTGGCCGTCAGTGCGAGGAGCGTAGGCGACGTGGCAATCCAGATCTCAGAGCTTAATCGTTCCACTATCGCGCTCGTTCTGTTTGCCGCAGGATGCCTGATGGCACTTGGCTTTGCACCATTCAACCTGTGGCTTGTCATTTTTATCGGCCTGCCCATTTTTTATTTGGGGCTGAGCGCTAGCATCAGCAGGGCACAAGCACTGTGGCGTGGGTTTTATTTTGGCTATGGCTATTTCATGGCCAGCACGTGGTGGATTGCTAACTCGCTGCTGGTCGATGCGGGTAAATTCGGGTGGATGCTGCCGTTCTCGGTGCTGGGCTTAAGCGCGGCCATGGCCTCGTGGTTTGTGGTGTTTGGAGGGTTGGTCTATGCCTGTCGTCGTGTGATGTCGCCGCCGTTATTCGCGGCGCTGTGGGTGGTGGTGGAATTGGCGCGCACATGGGGCATGTTTGGCTTTCCGTGGAATTTGCTTGGTTATATGGGGCTGGCCTCGCTACCTTTCGCGCAGATGGCGGCGCTCGTTGGCACCTATGGCCTGAGCTTTATGCTGGTGTTGGTGGGGCTGACGCCGCTGTTTTGGGTCAGCACCATGCCGCGGGCTAACCGCTACGTGATGACAGGCTTAGCCACGTTGCTGCTGGTGGTGTGTTATGCCCATGGGGTGCAGCGCCTCGCCACACCCACCACTTTCACCAACACGCTGCTGCGCGTGGTGCAGCCGAGCGTGCCGCAGGAAATTAAGGGGACAAGCAAAGGGCGCGATATTTCGTTGGAGGTGCTCGGCAAGTTAACGGCAAAGCCATCGGCCACGCGCGAGCCCGATGTGACCATTTGGCCAGAAACGGCCTATCCGTTCACGGTACGCATCGATGAAGTGCAATCGTTGCCAAAGGTGAAACGCCTGCTGACTGGCGCATTGCGTGCAGAAGGCTTCCGCCCGAACCAACAGATATGGAACAGCCTTGTGGCGATGGATAGTAATGGCAATGTGCTTGCTAATTACGATAAGCACCAGCTGGTACCATTTGGCGAATTTGTGCCGCTGCGTAACGTTCTGCCGCTCGATAAAATTACCCCAGGGGACACCGATTTTTCACGCGGGGCGGGGACGCAAACGATGAGTGTGGAGGGAATTCCGCCCTTCAGCCCGTTCATATGCTATGAAGCTATCTTTCCGTGGATTGTGGTGGATAAAAGTCAGCGCCCCGAATGGTTGCTGAACGCGACCAATGATGGCTGGTTTGGCATTTCCCCTGGCCCTTACCAACACCTCGCTATGGCACAAATGCGGGCGATTGAGCAAGGATTGCCGCTGGTGCGCGCAGCGAACACAGGCGTTTCGGTGGTGACGGATGGCTATGGCAGAATAATCGACCAGTTGGCGCTGAATTCGCGCGGGGCAATGGATGTGATGTTACCAGCTGTTTTACCAGCTACTGTTTATGCAGCTCATGGCGAATTAGGAATTGCGCTGATGCTTGTGCTTATTATTATCAGTTCCTTTTTTTACAATTCCTGCGTCAAAAATAAATAAACCGTTAATTTTCTTGCTTTGCAGAAGATGTATGCTAACGAATAAATATATAACAGGTTGTATAACGTCAATTTAACTCGCGTGAAGTATAGATTTATGAGCACCCCGCACCCCGTTGATATCCATGTTGGCCGCCGCTTACGACTTAAGCGTACCTTTCTGGGGTTAAGCCAAGATACAGTCGGAAAAAAAATTGGTGTTACGTTTCAACAAATTCAAAAATATGAGCGCGGCATCAACCGTATGGGCGCTAGCCGTTTGTATGATTTTGCCAAAGCCATGGGTGTTCAGGTTTCGTATTTTTTCGAAGGTTTCGGCGATTATGTGAACGAAGATGCAGACGGTATTGGCATGGCTGAGCCGAACGCACAAGCGTTTGAGAATGATAACATGAACAACCGAGAGACGCTCGAAGTAATGCGCGCCTATTACAAAATCAAAAATCCCGCACTGCGTAAGCGCGTGGTGGAGCTGATCAAAGCGATGAGCGCTGAAGATAAATAGCCGCGCCTGTTTCGTAATTACTTGACCTTACGTTCATTAGTTGGCACCTTACTAGCAGGTGGGCATTTTATTGCTTGGCGGCCACCTCATTCGGGTTTTACTTTAACCGGTCTAAGCGGAATTTAGTGGCTGCCAGCCTCGACCCCACACTTGTTATACAACCCTTGGGAGAGTCGCGTGAGCACGTCGTACAAAGTTAGAAATTCGTATATTTTTACCAGTGAATCGGTTTCCGAAGGCCACCCCGATAAAATCTGCGACCAGATTTCGGACGCGATTGTGGATGCCTGTTTGGCCGAAAACCCCGAAGCGCGCTGCGGTATTGAAACGATGGCCTGCACCAACCAAGTGGTGGTGGCAGGTGAGTTCCGCGATGCCGATGGTGTGACGCGCCAACGCATGGAGGAAATTGCGCGCCAAGTGGTGAAGGATATTGGCTACCAACAGCGCGGCTTTAGCTGGAACACGTTCGAGATGGCGAACTATGTTCACCAACAATCGGCCGATATTGCGCGCGGCGTGGATTCGGGCGAGAACAAGGATGAGGGCGCGGGCGACCAAGGCCTGATGTTTGGCTATGCCTGCCGCGAAACGCCCGATTTAATGCCCGCAACGCTCTATTATTCGCACCGCATTTTGCAGGCGCTTTCGGAAGGCCGCCGCAGTGGTAAGTTTGCGGGGCTCGAGCCTGATGCAAAAAGCCAAGTGAGCCTTGAATATAAAGATGGCAAACCCGTGCGCGCGACATCCATTGTTGTTTCCACCCAGCACCATGCAGGCATGGAGCAAAGCGCGATTCGTGATTTGGTGCGCGATGTGGTGACGGAAATTTTGCCTAAAGGTTGGATGCCAAGCGAAGAACAATTTTTTGTGAACCCCACGGGGCAGTTCATCATTGGTGGCCCTGATGGTGATTCGGGTCTAACGGGACGCAAAATTATCGTGGATACATACGGCGGTGCAGCGCCCCATGGCGGCGGCGCATTCTCGGGCAAGGATCCGACGAAAGTGGATCGCTCGGCGGCCTATGTGGCGCGTTACCTTGCGAAAAACGTTGTGGAGGCTGGCATTGCCGAGCGCTGCACCATTCAGCTTTCCTATGCGATTGGGGTATCGCACCCCATGTCGTTCTATGTGAACACCCACGCGGCGCCGAAGGTAGACCCCGAGCGTTTGGAAAAAGTGCTGCAAGAAATGGTGAACCTGACCCCGCGTGGCATTCGTACGCACCTCAAGCTCAATCGTCCCATCTACCAGCCCACGGCAAGCTATGGCCATTTTGGCCGCAAGCCAACGGATGCAGGTCATTTCAGCTGGGAAAAAACCGATTTGGTGGATGCATTGCGCCGCGAGTTTGGGATTAGCGCAGCGGCCTAAACGCCATGCAGCCCGATTACTGGAACGCCGCAAAAAAGCATCTCAGCCGTGAATGCCCTGTGATGAAACAGCTCATTGCCCAATATAAGGGCGAGGGGTTGCGCGCGCGGGGCAATGGGTTTTACACGCTGGTGCGCTCGGTCGTTGGCCAGCAAATATCCGTAAAAGCGGCGGATGCCGTATGGGGGCGCGTGGAGAAGGCGGTGAAGCCGCTGACACCCAAAAAATTGCTCTCGGTGAGTGATGAAACATTGCGTGCCTGCGGGCTATCGGCCAGTAAAGTGGCCTATGCGCGCAATGTGGCGGAGTTTTACCTCGCACGCGGTGTAGAAGCTGATTATTGGGATGAGCACGATGACGACGCGGTAATTGCCGAGCTGGTGGCCATCAAGGGTATTGGTACGTGGACAGCGGAAATGTTCCTGATTTTCCATCTGCTGCGACCCGATGTGTTCCCCGTGAAGGATTTAGGCGTGCTGAAAGCCATCAACCTGCATCTCGTCGACGATAAGCGGTTGAAGAAGCAGGCATGGCTGAAACCGAAGGAATACGAGAAGATTGCCGCCCGTTGGGCACCCTATCGCACGGTGGCGACGTGGTATTTATGGCGCTCGCTCGACCCTGTGGCGGTGGCGTATTAGTCAACTTCTTGCTTTCCCTTCATGATTCCTGCGCTATGATGCGCGCGAACAAACTGATGAGCGCCCTATGATTCCTCGTTATTCCCGCCCTGAAATGGTTGCCTTGTGGCAGCCCGCCACACGGTTCCAGATTTGGTTCGAGATTGAGGCGCACGCGGCGGATAAAATGGCGGAGCTTGGGGTGATCCCTAAGGATGCGGCAAAAACCATTTGGGCGAAAGCACCCAAGGCATACGATGATGCCGCCGTTGCGCGCATCGATGAGATTGAGCGCACCACAAAGCATGATGTGATTGCGTTCCTCACCTTCGTGACGGAAACCGTGGGCGAGGAAGCGCGCTTTTTGCACCAAGGGATGACCAGTTCCGATGTGCTCGACACCGCATTCGCGGTGCAGCTAAAGCGTGCATCGGATATTTTGCTCACGGGGATTGATGCAGTGCTCGCCGCGCTCAAGAAGCGCGCGTATGAAACGAAAGACATGGTGGTGATGGGGCGCAGCCACGGCATCCACGCCGAACCGGTGACGATGGGCATTAAATTCGCACGCTTTTATGCCGAATTTGCCCGCGCCAAACAGCGCTTGGTGGCGGCACAAAAGGAAATTGCCACTTGCGCGATTTCGGGCGCGGTGGGCACGTTTGCGAATGTTGACCCGCGCGTGGAAATCCATGTCGCTGAAAAAATGGGGTTGGCGGTGGAGCCTGTATCCACCCAAGTCATCCCACGTGATCGGCATGCCATGTATTTTGCGACGCTCGGGGTAATTGCGAGCAGCATCGAGAATATTGCGACTGAAATTCGCCATATGCAGCGCACCGTAGTGCTAGAAGCCGAGGAATTTTTTAGCAAAGGGCAAAAGGGCAGCAGCGCGATGCCTCACAAGCGCAACCCTGTGCTGAGTGAAAACCTGACAGGCCTCGCGCGCATTGTGCGCGGGTTTGTGACCCCAGCGCTTGAGAATGTGGCGCTGTGGCACGAGCGCGATATTTCGCATAGCAGTGTGGAGCGCCAAATTGGCCCCGATGCCACCGTGACGCTAGATTTTGCCCTACACCGCCTTGCTGGCCTCATTGAAAATTTGGTGGTCTACCCCGAGCGTGCGCAAGCGAATCTTGATAAATTGGGCGGGTTGATTTTCAGCCAACGTATTCTGCTCGCGCTTACGCAAAAAGGCATGAGCCGCGAAGCATCCTACGAAGCGGTGCAGCGCAACGCCATGAAAGTGTGGCTCGAGGGCGCGAACTTTTTGCATGAGTTGAAAGCGGATGAGGATATTCGCAAGTTGCTGAGCACCGAAGAATTATGTGCGCTGTTCGATATGGGCTACCACACCAAGCATGTGGACACGATTTTTAGTCGGGTCTTTGGCTAGCCAAGCGCAGCTCTCGCCGTTTTAGCAAGTGATACACCACATAGGCGCCCGCTATTTTGCTTAGCACCGAAGTAATAAGGGTCATCCACGTAAACAGCCCCGGAATTGCCATGTTCGCGATGATGAGAAACAGTGCTGAATCAATCGGTGAGGATAGGCTGCTCGAAATAAGCACGCGCTCGGATAGGGGGCGATTGCTAGTGGTGTAGACGATATAATCCACCATCTCGCTCACCCCGAAAGCAATGCCGCTGGCAAGGGCTATCTCGGGCGGCGCCATGAGGTAGGAGAACGCAAGGCCGATGAGTAGCGGCAGCAGGATATAATGGCTCACCTCGCGTTGGGCAAAATCGCGCACCACTAAAATAAACCCCGTGACGATGGCCATCGGCGCCCAATTGCCGCCATCGGGCATGGGGATGGTGGGGATGTGGGCAAAACCCCAGTTGACGAGGGGGATGAGTAACACATACAGATACACCCAGCGCAGCGGTTGGCGTGGCGTTTTTATGGGCGTATGCTGCAACGGAGAAGGCAAATGAAACCATCGGGCTTTGAATTAGACCGCCGCTTATCGGCAGACGCGCATGATATCACAAATCTGCCGCTTTGCAATGTACGGTTGATGGATAACAAGCTTTTTCCGTGGGTTGTCCTGGTTCCGCGTGTGGCCGATGTGACGGAATGGATTGATTTAAGCCGCGAACAGCAGCACCAGCTGAGTGATGAAATTGCTATTATTTCTCATATTCTGAATGCGCTGGTGACCCCTGATAAGTTAAATATCGCCACCCTTGGCAACCAAGTGCCGCAGCTGCATATCCATATCATTGCGCGCTACAAGGGCGATAAAGCATGGCCAAACCCCGTGTGGGGTGGGGCGGCTGAGCCCTACAGCGAGGCAGAACTACGCAAATTCAGCTACGAACTTAAATCCGCGCTCGATTCGTTGCAGCTGGCTTGACAGTTCGAATGTTTTGATTATGGTGCGGCTCCCATTTAGCGTGGCTCGGTAGCTCAGTGGTAGAGCAGGGGAATCATAATCCCTTGGTCGGGTGTTCAAATCACCCTCGAGCCACCACTAAAAAAAGGCGCCCTTTCGGGCGCCTTTTTTGTTTGGGTTTGGGCGAGGGTAAGTTACGCAGCCGCCTTATAATGCACCTTCTCGTCCGCCAGCGCTTTTTGGAACGATGGCAATGCCGCGATGGCTTTGAACATGCGCTTGCAGTTATCGCCGAAGGTGATTTTGCTGGCGAAGCTGCCTTGACCCCAGTTGGCGATGACACTTAGGAGAATATCAGCCGCGCTGTAGTTATCGCCACAAATGAATGGGGTTTTGGCCAGCTCGCCATCCACATCCGTCCAGAGTTTATTGATGGATTTGAGAGCGGCGGCCATAGCCTGTTCCTTGCCTGTTTCATCCTTAATGTTGGCGAGGATGAAGAACACGCGGGAATAGGCGGGGTGCATGGTGGCATTGGCGAACGCCAACCACTCGAGTGCCGTTGCGCGCGCGGCGCCTGCTTTTGGCAGCATGGGGCTGTTATGTTTGTCGAGCAGGTAGCAGATGATGGCACCGCCCTCGCGCATGGTGAGGTCGCCATCGATCAGCACGGGCACATTGCCGCGCGGGTTGATGGTGAGGAATTCTGCAGGGCGTGGCTGGCCTTCGGGCACGCGCACATCGACCACGTTCACGGGTTGGTTCAGCTCGTTCAGCACCGCGTGCACGGCCATCGAGCAGCTGCCAGTCATTCCGTAGAGTGTGTACATGGGGAGTCTCCGTAAATTGGGTTATGCGACAGATTGCACGGCAGTTATAAAATTACAATAAATACCGTAGGTGCAACGCGGGCAATGGAAGAAATTATTGAAAGCGTGCAGACTGCGATGGTTTGCGTATATGCTGGTAGGCATATACTGCCTGTTGTTCGTTAACTTTGTGGTTGGTTGGCCTGACACCAAGCGTAAACCCGAACTCGGCTGCGCTCATGTAGAGCAAGCCTTTATACTCAGCATGTTTCTTGAAAATCGGGCCAGAGTGACTGCGACACGGATTTTTTTCCAGCCAAGTGGCAAATATGAATAGTTCTTGCATAAGGCCCGCAGTCGAAGGCGCGAGCTTTTCCTCAAGCATGGTGAGCTTAATAGGATAGCCAAGCTGGTTCATCTGTGTTGCTACTTTTTCCCGAATATTGGGATCGCTTACATCGACCTGTTCACGCCAAGAATCAGTGTTGTTACCGAATAGCTTTATTGCAGCTTGCTCAACACATTCAATTCTGCGGATGGCGAGTGCCTCGCCCATCACGCGCGCAGCGGCATCACTACCAAGAACGTTGGCTAACTCGGTGAATTGCTCATTACTAAGCTTCATTCTTAACCTTGCAAGATTCAAGGCTGAAAAAATATCAGCACTTAAAAGTAGTTGTTATATAGACAATTACAACGCCTTCAGCGCTTTCACGAGGTTCTCGGTCGCCACTTTCGCATCACCAAACAGCATCATGGTGTTATCCTGATAGAACAGCTCGTTCTGGATGCCTGCGTAACCCGCAGCCATGGAGCGTTTGTTGAAGATGACGTTGCGCGCATCGCCTACGTTCAGAATCGGCATGCCATAGATGGGCGATTTGGGGTCGTTCTTCGCGGCGGGGTTAGTCACGTCGTTCGCGCCAATGACATAGACGACATCGGTTGTTGCGAAATCGTTATTGATTTCTTCCAGTTCCACCACGGCTTCATAGGGCACGTTGGCTTCGGCCAGCAGCACGTTCATGTGGCCGGGCATGCGGCCAGCGACGGGGTGAATGGCATAACGCACGGTGATGCCTTTATGCTCCAGCGCCTCGGCCAGCTCGCGCACGGCGTGTTGGGCTTGCGCCACGGCCATGCCATAACCCGGAACGATGATCACCGAATCCGCATTGCCCATGAGGAAGGCGGCGTCTTCCGCGGCACCCGTTTTCACGGGGCGGTCATCCTTCGCCGCGGGGCCGCCGGCGGCTTCGGGCGCACTGCCAAAACCACCGAAGATGACATTGATGATAGAGCGGTTCATGGCCTTGCACATGATATAGCTGAGGATGGCACCCGAGGAACCGATCAGCGCACCGGCGATGATGAGCAGCGGGTTGCCAAGGGTGAAGCCAATGCCCACCGCCGCCCAGCCCGAATACGAGTTGAGCATGGAAACCACCACGGGCATGTCCGCCCCGCCGATGGGGATGATAAGAAGCACGCCGAGGGCGAGTGAAATGAGAATCATCAGCATGAAGATGAACTTGGCCTCAGTCGCGCAGAAGACGAGCATGAGGGCAATGGCGCCCGCGCCCAGTGCCGCGTTGATGAGGTGTTGCGATTTAAAACGCACAGGGCTGCCCGACACCAAGCCTTGCAGCTTAGCGAAGGCGACGATGGAACCCGTGAAGGTGATGGCGCCGATGATGACGCCGAGCGACATTTCTACCAAGCTACCGAAATGAATTTCACCCGATGCGCCAATGCCGAAATTTTCGGGCGACCATAGCGCCGCCATGGCAACAAGCACTGCCGCAAGGCCGACGAGGGAGTGGAACGCTGCGACGAGTTGCGGCATCGCCGTCATCGCGATGCGCTTAGCGATGACCCAACCAATGCCGCCGCCGACAGCAATGCCGAGCAGGATGTAAAGATAGCCATGCACTTGCGGCAAGGTGAAGGTGGTGAGAATACCAATCGCCATCCCTGCCATGCCGTATTGGTTGCCACGGCGTGCGGAAACAGGTGATGACAGGCCACGCAGCGCCATGATGAAGCACACAGCGGCGATGAGGTACGCGAAATAGGTAAGACTGCTCATGATTGGCTCGTAACGGTGTTTGGGTGAAATGCGTTGAGGGTGAGGCCAAGTAAAATGCCTTTGGCGAAGCCGGTGAGCGCCCAAATGATCGGCGCTATGCCTGGGATATCGAGCGAGATGTAGAGGCTCATCATGCTGATGCCCATGAAGAGACCAATGAAGCCACCAAAGCCCAGCGCATCGCGGATGCGGCCTGCGCGGGTAGTCAAGCATGCGCTTGCTGAGGATTTATGACGCCAGCAGAAATAAAAAGCAGTGATGCTAATGGCAAGGAGTAGCTCGAGTATGGGATACCACATTTCCTGCACAGCGCGCGCTTCGGGAGATATTTGCACACGCTTAAGCGCTGCGTAGCTGGGCAGGAGTGGGCCAGCCCATGTCACGGCATCGAATGCTACGATTACCACGTAACAAGCGATGGCGCTAAAGACCATACGAAACCAGTTGAAGGATGTACCGCAGCAGGCTTTCATTATTTACGTTCCTTCTTTTTGAACATATCGAGCATGCGTTGGGTGACAACAAACCCGCCAAAAATATTAATCGAGGCGAGGGTGACGGCAATGAAACCAAGCAAGTGCGAGAAGCCAAAGCCATCGTTGATGGGGCCAAGTGCGACAATCGCGCCGACGATGATGATGCCCGAAATGGCGTTGGTGACGCTCATGAGTGGCGTGTGCAGCGCAGGGGTGACGCGCCAGACGACATAGTAGCCCACAAAGCAGGCCAGTACGAGAACGGTGATACCGAAAATGAACGGATCGACCATGCCGCCATGGGAGATTTGCTCCTGAAGGGCGATGCTTTGCGCTTGCAGGGCGCTGGCTTGCTCGGCCAGTTCGCTCGCTTGCTTGGTGATGGTGGTGATATCGGTCATAAAATCTCCTTAGCGGGCAAGGGCAGGGTGAACCACCGCGCCGCCCTTGGTGACGAGGGTACCTTTGATGAGTTCGTCGTCGCTCATCACTTTCAGCGTTTTGGTTTCTTTGTCGAACATCAGCGTCAGCACAAAGGTTTGCAGGTTGCGGGCATAAAGCGGTGATGCATCGCTCGCGGCGCGGCTGGGCATGTTGGTGTAGCCGATGATGGTGACGCCATTGTCGGTCACCACTACGTCATCGGCCTTGGTAAGTTTGCAGTTGCCGCCATTCGCTGCGGCCAAATCCACAATCACACTGCCAGCTTTCATAGATTTAACCATGTCGGATGTAATGAGTTCAGGCGCGGGCTTACCGGGGATAAGGGCGGTGGAGATAATAATATCTTGCGTTTTGATGACGGCGGCGAGAGCCTCCGCTTGGCGGCGTTTGTAGTCATCGTCCATCTCTTTGGCGTAGCCGCCGCTCGTTTCGGCGTCGGCACTGGCTTCGACTTCCACAAATTTCGCGCCGAGCGACATCACTTGCTCCTTCACCACCGCGCGCACATCGAACGCGCTAACCACCGCGCCAAGGCGCTTCGCGGTAGCGATGGCTTGTAAGCCTGCGACACCCGCCCCCAGCACAAGGGCTTTGGCAGGGGGAATGGTGCCAGCGGCTGTCATCATCATCGGGATGGTTTTCGTGGTGGCGGAAACTGCCTCGATCACCGCGCGGTAGCCCGCGAGGTTGGATTGCGAGGAAAGCACATCCATGCTCTGCGCGCGGCTGATGCGGGGGAGAAGTTCCATCGCATAGGCATGGATGGAGCGCTTGTTGAGTGCCACAAAACTGGTTTTAGGGTCGAGTGGGTTCATCATGCCAATCAAAATCGAACCTTCGGGAATATTGGCAATGCCTGCTTCATCAGGCGTATCGACACACAACACAATATCGGCGCCTTTATAGGCTTCGGCGGCGGTTTTGGCGATTGCGGCGCCAGCTAGCTCATACGCGGCATCGGCAATGCCAGCTTTAAGCCCCGCGCCAGCCTCTATGCTGACACTGATACCGGCGGCGACGAACTTTTTAACTGTATCAGGCACCAGCGCGACGCGGGCTTCTAGGGCTGAGGATTCCTTGGCTGCTGCGATTTTCATGGGTCTCTATCCGTGCGAGTGATTTGCATCGTGCATAGCGCAGGTTTGACGGGCGCGCAACAATCGTCTATGGTGCGGCGCTTCCCAACTAGGAGGCGATATGCCCACAAAAAAGAAACCCACCAAAGCCAGCACAAAGCCGCTGGTCGGCATTATCATGGGTAGCCAGAGCGATTGGGCGACCATGAAACATGCAGCCGATATGCTCGATGCGCTGGGTGTGCCTTATGTGGCGAATGTGGTTTCCGCGCATCGCACCCCCAAACGTCTGTACGAGTTTGCCACCGCTGCCGAAAAACGTGGATTTAAAGTGATCATTGCAGGCGCAGGCGGTGCCGCGCATTTGCCGGGTATGTGCGCCTCGCTGACAACGCTGCCGGTGCTGGGCGTGCCTGTACTTAGCAAAAGTTTGCAGGGGATGGATGCGCTGCTTTCCATTGCCCAAATGCCCAAGGGCGTGCCCGTGGGCACGCTGGCCATTGGCGAGGCAGGGGCAGGCAATGCAGGGTTGTTGGCGGCAATGATTTTAGCACTGAGTGATGCGAAACTTGCAGCACGCGTGGCTAAGTGGCGCGCCGCGCAAACCGCCGCCGTGAAGCTGGAGGTGGTGTAATGCCCATCACCCCCCCAGGCTCTACCATTGGCATTGTCGGCGGCGGGCAGCTGGGGCGCATGCTTTCACGCGCGGCGAGCCGCATGGGCTACAAAACCCATATCTACACGCCCGAGAAAGATTCGCCCGCAAGCCACGTTGCCACAGCGACGACGATTGGTGCCTATCAGGATACCAACGCCTTGCGCGCTTTCGCCCAAAGTGTGGATGTGATTACGTTCGAGTTTGAGAACATTCCTGCCGAAACGCTCGAGATGCTGGATGCGATAACAGTCGTTCGCCCCAAGCCCTCGGTGCTGTTCACCACCCGCCACCGTCTGCGCGAGAAGGAATTCATCCGCGCCCAAGCCATTGCCACGGCGCCCTTTGCCTCGGTAAAAAGCGAGGCAGAATTAGTCGATGCAGTCAAAAAAATTGGTACACCAAGTGTGCTTAAAACCTGCGAGATGGGCTATGACGGCAAAGGGCAGGTGGTGATTAAAGCGCCCGCCGATGCCGCCAAAGCATGGGCAACGCTTGGCAAAACCGAATGTATCCTCGAAGGGTTCATCGATTTTTCGGCGGAGGCATCGATCATCGTCGCGCGTTCCACCCATGGCGAGGCGCGCTGCTACCCGCTGGTGCAAAACATCCACCGCGATCATATTCTCTATAAAACCATTGCCCCTGCGCCGTTCATTAACGAGCATCAGGACGCGGCAGTGAAAATTGCCAAAACCCTCGCCGAGGCGCTGGATGTGGTGGGGCTGCTAGCGGTGGAATTGTTTGTGACCAAGGACGGCTTGCTGGTGAATGAGCTGGCACCGCGCCCGCATAACAGTGGGCATTGGAGCATGGAAGGCGCACCGACGGCTCAGTTCGAGCAGCATATTCGCGCCATTTGCGGTTGGGCATTGGGTGACACCACTGCGCACCGCCCATGCGAGATGATTAATCTTCTCGGCGATGAGTGGAAGCAGTGGGAAGAATACGCCAAAAACCCCGAAGCGCACGTTCATCTATACGGAAAAACCGAAAGCCGCGCTGGTCGCAAAATGGGCCATGTGACGATGGTGAAGCGCTAGTGAAGTCACTACCTGTTTCGAGAAACGTTGCCGCTTCTGCCAAATAGCAACCCCTTAGCCTGTACTCCGCGTTGTACGTTGGAAAGTTGATCCAGATAGGATTGGTCTCCAAGATAGGTTCCGCTCGCGGCCGCCTTAGTATCTAGGCGCATTGCACAGGCGTTGAGGTGTTGAGCTAGTTCCTGTGGCCGCATGTATCCGTTATCGTTAGGGATTTTACCGATTATCCCGTTGGGGTCAGGTATGGTTACATCAAATTCGTTAGGTAATCGCTCTAGTGCTGACATGGTGCAAGCCATATGTTTGCCGCCTAGTAATAGGGCGGCAGCCTCAAGGCATTCTTCAATAGTTGCAGTTTTTGGGTCAAGACCTGAGCGCTTAGGCGCTACTTTTTTTGACCAGTTATTTGTTTGGCTTGCAGTCATCTAAAATTTCTCCATAACCATAATATGTGCCTACAATATAGGCCTTTTAAATCTTTAAAGTGTTACAATTTGGTGAAGATTCTGCCAAATGTCTGCACCATCCTGAAAGATAAATACATGCTGGCCGAAAAATGGGCCATGTGACGATGGTGAAGCGTTAGCGTTCGATGGATTGTTCAGGGTCGTGCTGAATGAACCAAATAGCACTCATGCGAGTGGGTAAACCCTGAGGCGTTGGCTCAGTTTTGTCTCGATCGGTTGCTAATCGATTGATGATGGTCGCTAGTCTGGAGGTTGGTGTTAAAGCGCCGAGTGCTGGATCTTGAAGTTGTGTTCGATAATAAATAGCGGTGCGTACGGATTCTTGGTTCTTATCGCCAACTAGCGCCCAGTTGCCATCAACACAATCCAGCCATACGTGACCATCAGTGATGTAAAACAGTGCATCACTGCAAATTTCCTCTGTGGCAGTCTGCGGGTTAAGACCAGTGCGGACTTTGCCTCTATTGTGTGCAGTGGTGCTATGCACTTGATTTTTTGGTTTCTTTGGCATGCCGCTATCGTATAAGTTTGAGTGGTTATTGCATGTGGCGTGAAGAGCTTGTTAATGCTCGCTGATAGCTAGATAGCGCATCCATGCGTGAAGGTTGACCGGTGGGGACGGGCTTTGCTTCGTCTAATTCCGCAGCCATGGCGTTGAGTGCCCGAGCAAAGCAGGAAAGCGGTAACGAAGTTGGGTGCTCTTTACTGATAGAGGCCGTTGTATCCATAAATTTATGCACAAATTTAACGGTGTCGTTGGTGCCTCGTGAACTGTAGCCATACATGCCCTCACCTAAATCTGCGATAGTAATATCATGTTTGCCTCCCAAAGATTCGGAAGCGAGGTAGACCAATGCATTGTTGCACTGCTCCAACGTGGCAGATTCAGGCTTAAGTCCGCCTTTCACTACGCGCCCTAGGAGGGTTGCGTCCGTTTGGGCAATGATGAGTGGTGGTTTTTTTTCCATGTGGCGAGTATATCAAGAACACACCTAAATAAACGTTAAGGTTTTGTGACATAGTATTTACAAGGAATATCAATGGTATCGTCCCCCAAGGCTCCATGGAAGACGCCCAACCCCACGAAAGGCAAAGGCACCAAGCTAACGCCCCAGGAAATAGCCCAAGCGCGCGAACGTGCGGAAAAGGCGGGGCGGCGCTACCCGAACCTTGTCGATAACATGGCGATTTTGAAGCTGCGTAAAACGCATGGCGAGTTGCCGTAGAATAAAAAAGGGCGGCATTTCTGCCGCCCTTTGCTGTTTAGAAGGTAGGTGGCGCGACTAGAAGTCCATGTCGCCCATGCCGCCCATTCCACCCATGCCGCCCATACCACCAGCAGCAGCGGATTTTTTATCCTCTGGCTCGTCGGCAATGAGTGCTTCGGTGGTGATCATCAGGCCGGCAACCGATGCCGCGTCTTGCAGAGCGCAACGCACCACTTTGGTTGGGTCGATGATACCCGACTTAATCATGTCGGTATATTCGAGGGTTTGCGCATCGAAGCCGTAGTTGGTGTCTTGCGACTCGAGCAGTTTGCCAGCAACCACCGCACCATCGAGGCCAGCATTTTCCACAATCTGACGGATTGGGGCTTGTAGCGCACGTTTGATGATGTTGATGCCTGCACGCTCGTCGTCGTTCGCGGCTTTGATTTTATCAAGCGCACGCGTTGCGTAGAGCAGGGTGACGCCGCCGCCTGGGACGATGCCTTCCTCGACCGCTGCGCGGGTAGCATGCAATGCATCATCCACGCGGTCTTTACGCTCTTTCACTTCGGTTTCCGTCGCACCACCAACTTTGAGAACCGCTACGCCGCCCGAAAGTTTCGCGAGGCGCTCTTGCAGTTTCTCTTTATCGTAGTCCGACGTGGTGTCTTCGATTTGCGCTTTAATTTGGGCGCAACGGGCTTCGATAGTTTTCTTATCGCCAGCACCGTCGACAATCGTCGTGTCTTCTTTGGTGATGGTCACGCGTTTTGCTTTACCAAGCATCTGCAAGTTCACCGTCTCGAGTTTGATGCCGAGGTCTTCGGAAATCACCTGACCTTGGGTCAGAATCGCCAAATCTTCGAGCATCGACTTGCGACGATCGCCAAAGCCTGGAGCCTTAACAGCAGCTACTTTCAGGCCGCCACGCAGTTTGTTGACCACGAGGGTAGCGAGTGCTTCACCTTCCACATCCTCAGCAATGATGAGGAGTGGGCGTTGCGATTGAACCACAGCTTCCAACACTGGGAGCAGGGGCTGCAACGAGGAGAGTTTTTTCTCGAAAATGAGGATGAGTGGGTTGTCGAGTTCCACCGTCATTTTCTCGGCGTTGGTTACGAAGTATGGGCTCAGGTAGCCACGGTCGAAGTTCATGCCTTCCACCACATCGAGGTCGAAGTCGAAGCCTTTGCCTTCTTCAACAGTGATAACGCCTTCTTTGCCTACGCGCTCCATGGCTTCAGCGATTTTATCACCAATGGTGCGGTCGCCGTTTGCCGAAATGGTGCCCACTTGTGCAATTTCTTCTTGCGACTTGATGGGCTTCGAAACCTTTTTAACGGCTTCGATAATGGCGGTTACAGCCTTATCAATACCGCGTTTCAGATCCATTGGGTTCAGGCCAGCGGCAACGGCTTTGCTGCCTTCGCTGAAGATGGACTGTGCCAAAACGGTTGCAGTCGTGGTGCCATCGCCCGCGAGATCGTTGGTTTTGCTCGCCACTTCGCGCAGCATTTGTGCGCCCATGTTCTGGAATTTGTTGGAAAGGGTTATTTCCTTCGCCACGCTCACGCCATCTTTGGTGATGCGTGGTGCGCCGTAGGATTTTTCCATCACCACGTTGCGGCCTTTGGGCCCGAGGGTGACTTTAACAGCATCGGCCAAAATGTTGGCGCCGATGAGGATTTGATCGCGGGCACTGGTGCCGAAGCGGATTTGTTTAGCCATGATAGTCTCCTTGAATAGGTTTTAGTGAGTTACGCAGCTTTTTTAGCTTTCGATTTATCCACGATACCAATGATGTCGCTCTCTTTGAGTACGAGCAGATCTTCGCCATCGATTTTGATTTCGGTGCCACCCCATTTGGTGAACAGTACGATATCGCCAACGCGCACTTCCATGGGCACCACGCGGCCAGACTCATCGCGCGCACCTGGGCCGCAAGCAATCACTTCGGCCTGAATGGGTTTTTCTTTCGCCGTATCGGGGATTATGATCCCACCAGCGGTTTTTTCTTCAGCATCGACGCGGCGTGCAATCACGCGGTCATGCAATGGGCGAACAGATGTCATACGAACCTCCAAAAAATTGAATCAGTCTTAATTTCTTATTCTCAAAAGCTGCTACCGCGAAGCCCTTAAATGGCTAGCATTTCTGCGGCGCGTCATGAGAAGCGAGTGGGCATATAGGCAGGTTGGCTCAGGGTGTCAAGGTTGACCCTGTTTTTTTTGCATTGAGGTGCTGCGCGGCGGCTGATAAGCCGAGGATAGGAAAAACACGGGGATGGACATGATTCAGCGTAAAGCGTTCAAAAAATGGTTCTTTATTTCGTTGCTTTGCGGCGCACACAGCTTCTTTTGGGGGCTAACGGCGAATGGTAACCCCATTGCGATGCTGCTCGGCATCCTGACGCTGGCCATGATGTTCTCGGTGATTGAGTCAAACCCTAAGTATCAGGCCAAACGCGCCGCTGCTCCGCGGCTTTCACGCGCGCTTGATGGCGGTGTAAAATTTCGCTGCTGGCTTGCGGTCTATACGCCGATTTCTCTGATGTTTGCGAGTGTGTTAGGTAAAGCAAGTTCGTGGCTTGTTACCGCGCTTGGCGCGCCGTATATGGGGGAGATGTTCATTGGTATGGGCGCCATAGCGCTTACCGAGAAGCTGACGGGCATTAGTTTCCAGCCACGTGGCAGTCAAACGGCGCTATCGGTGGTCGATAATTTTATCGCCACATACTTTACCACAATTTTTACGGGGCTTGCTCATACCATTATCCTCGCGGTGATGTGCTTGATTGGCTATGGGGTGGTGCGCTTACGCGGGGATAAAAAAGTGGTGGCGACGAACGTGCGCGCAGCTAAGTGATGAGCTTCATCCCACCGCCACCTAACTGCCCCTTATGCCCGCGCCTTGTTGCCTTCCGCGAGGCGAACGCGCTGCAATTTCCGCATTTCTTTAATGGCGCGGTGCCGCCCTTTGGTAATCTCGATGCTCAAATGCTAGTGGTGGGGCTTGCCCCTGGCCTCAAAGGTGCCAATGCCACGGGGCGCCCCTTCACGGGGGATTTTGCGGGGCAGGTGCTTTATTCGGCGTTGGCAAAGCATGGGTTCGCAGAGGGAACTTATAAAGCTCAGGCGGATGACGGATTTTCTTTGCTGAACGTTCGGATAACAAACGCGGTGCGCTGTGTGCCGCCCGAAAACAAACCAACCCCTGCCGAGGAAAAAACCTGTACCCCGTTTCTAATTAAGGAAATCGCCGCAATGGGCAACCTTAAGATTATCCTCTCACTTGGGCTAACCTCGCACCAAGCGGTACTTAGGACATTCAAGCTGAAGGTGAAGGACTATAAATTCGCCCACGCGGCTGTTCATAGGTTGCCCAATGGGCTGATGCTGCTCGATAGCTACCACACCAGCCGTTATAATGTGAGCACGGGGCGGCTGACGCAGGCCATGTTCGATGATGTGGTTGGCCAAGCGCGCGTTTCCATTGATTTGGCCTGAAATATGGCTTAAGCGGCATTTCACCTATTTTTAAAGGCCGCTTTACCCATGCCCGCAAACGCTCAACCCAAATTCCTCGCCTCGTTCGGCCGCAACCGTGGGCGTTCTTTACGCCCCTATCAGCAAGGGCTGGTCGATGAATTGCTACCCAAACTCGCGCCTAACCCATCTGCACCGATGGAAGGATATGCAAAACTTGCCCTCGAAATCGGTTTCGGCGGTGGCGAGCATTTGCTGGCGCAGGCCGCGCATAACCCTGACACATTATTTATTGGCTGCGAGCCGTTCATCAACGGTGTAGCGAAGTGCCTCGCGGGAATAGATACGAAAAAACTGCCGAATATTCGCCTGTTTACGGATGATGCACGCAAACTGATCGAGGCGCTGCCCGATGCATGTATTGATTCGGTGTTTATCCTCTTCCCCGACCCATGGCCGAAGGCGCGCCACAATAAGCGCCGCTTGGTGAACCCAGAAACGTTGAGCATGCTCGCCCGCAGCCACAAAAAAGGCGGTAGGTTGCTGCTCGCGACCGACCATGTCGATTATAGCGTGTGGATGTTGGAAGTGCTACAAAACCACCCTGATTATGAATGGACGGCAAAGTGCCAAGCGGATTGGAAGACCCCGCCGAAGGATTGGACCGAAACCAAATACCAGCGAAAAACCACCGATCAGGGCAGGGAACCGCTGTTTTTTGAGTGTGTTAGAAACCAGTGGGGGCATTAATTTTTTATTAAGATTTCTCGTATAAGCTCTAGAATACGGTGACATAGCTAATAAAGGAGCAAAAAATGAGCGGTAAAGATACATTATGTGCGGGTGCAGGTGTTGTAGCGGGTGTAGCTACGGCGGCGACAGGCGTAGGTGCGCCACTGACTATTGCGGCGCAGGTAGCTGTGACCGCAGGCTGTGTAGGTCTATTGAAGGAACGTGGCGTTTCTACGGATGCCAAGCATCTGGCGAGTGGCGAACAGCAAGCTCCTTCGCAGGGTAGATCGAAGGATATTGAAGCGGCCGTTACGCGCTGATAGCCTGAGTCACGACTAAAAAATACTATGGGCTTTCATTTTAGCCCTTGCAAAACCACGCGCTAGCCGCTAGATAGCGCTCAACAAACATTCATACACTCGCAAAGAGGTGGCCCTTTCGGAGCCGCCTTTTTTATTGCTTAAGGAAACCCGATGAGTTCATTGGCAGAAAAAGTAGAAGCGGCGATTACGCCATCCATCACCGACATGGGCTACACCATTGTTCAAGTGAAGTTTATGGATGGCCGCAACTCGCAAAC
>CAUJIC010000044.1 GCA_963205305.1 Pseudomonadota bacterium
AGGTGATGCAGTTGAACGAGGGTGAGAATCCGACACTTGGCCCCATTACCGCATCCGGTAGTGGCAGTGTGCAAGAAAAAGAGAAGGCATTGCTGAATGAGATTATCGAGAAGGTGAATGACCTTTTTGAGGGCGATCTCACAGACCAAGATAAGCTGGTGTATGTAAACAACGTCATTAAGGGCAAGTTGCTCGAGTCGGAAACACTCATGCAACAAGCGGCCAATAATACCAAGGAGCAATTCGCAAACTCTCCTGACTTGAGAAGCGAACTCATGAGTGCGATTATTGGTGCTCTCGATGCGCATACATCCATGAGCACTCAGGCGCTAGACTCGGAAACAATTCGCATGGGCTTACGGGATGTGCTGCTTAATCAAGCAGGTCTTTACGAGACACTTCGAGCACGCGCTGCAGAGTAAACGTGGTATCGTGTGTGCGGAGTTTTTGCATTCGCTCCATGACTTTGATCTTCCTGAATTAAATCGTCTCGAATGATGCAAAATCAGGGCGTGGGGGTACATCAGGGGGTACAAATTGTGATGGCGATCACACACTCTTTGGTTTCTGCGGGTTTCAGGGGTAATAAATAGGCCAGTCCCGGGCACCAAATTTATCCCCACATTATGACAGTTGTGTGAAGATTGCGGCCACTTCGGCAGTGCAGCATGGAATTGGTTTGCGTTACGAGCCCTAAACCATAAAGTGATAATCATTAATGAATTTTAATGATGCGCCCTTGGTGCATCGCTAAGTAATAAAAACAGCGATTAGGCGGATGGACGTGAAGCGGGATTCAGAAAATGTCGATAAAGAGGAAGCCCATGTGCATGTGGATCCCTCGCCACTCGCGAGCGCTGTAGACAAGCAATATATACAAGCCAAAGCTACGGCTGAAAAAGGGCTGGATGCTTATGCGCATGCGTGGGCTGCGGCAACTGCAGCGCCAAGGGCATTGATGGGCGATTTTAACTATCCGCGAGCCTTTAAGTCGGCGCGAGATAAGGTCGAGCGCAGATATACGCATAGCACGGAATATTCGAGCCGCGAGCAGGCGGCAAAAATGCGAAAAATTAGTGAGGAATTGCTGGGCACTTTTATTAAAAAAGGCGGTGTTACCAGAGAAGAACTCGAAAATCCAGCCATGCGCAAGCGTTGTAATGACAAGCTGTGGGTGTTGGATGATGCGCAGAAAGATGTAACGCGCGTGACTTCCGATGATGTGTCCCCGCTGTTTGCCGCGGGTAAGCCCGATGAGTGGCCGAACATCATACTTACGGCTAATCATGCCCGCGCCGGTTGTACTAATGATTTGGTTCAGTTACTCAAAGGTATCGAGCAAATTGGTGGGGATGCTGGGAGAAAACCGCTTGATGCTCATCGCCTAAAGCACGCCGAAAGCAAGGCAAATGTAAAAGGTAAAACGATCACGATATTGGCGTGCAATACGGAGCGCGATATTTTGCTGAATGGCGCTGAATTGATTGAGCGCCGGTGCGAACTAGAGGAAGACAAAGTAGGCAATGCCGACCCATCGAAGCGCACCCTGACACATATGTCGCCAGCTTCCATGCGGCTTGCTAAACTCATGTTCAAGTCGATGGCTGAGCTGCCTGCAAAAGCTAGCACCGTACCATTGATTGATCTTGATCGTGCAACCAAGGAGCACCTTGATTCTGGGCATCCGTATGTCGCCGATGCGCACACTAAAGATGTTGTGCTGCGGGCCGATGCCAACGCGATAGCTCAACACTTCAAGCTAGTGGGCTATAGTAAAAGTGCCAATACTGGTACCGACGCGCTGCGATTCTTGTACCTCGAATTCGTGCGGCTGGGGGATCGTTTAAAAGTACGCGATAAGAACGGAAAAGTGCATGTTGCCACCGATAAAGAGATCAAAACACTGATCGAGAATATTGGCTTACTTTCGATTGCACCAGGAGAAGTGCCGCTTACCATGGCAGAGAAACATAAAGTGGGTATCAAGCGCGCCACGATTCTCAATACACATGATATGACGGCGGGGCATTTGGTGAACCCTAACGCCAAGGATTACGATATTTGGTCAGATAAGCTGGTGACGATTGAAGGGACGACCGAGGAGCTTGGTCACAGCATTAAGGCTGCATTGGGCGCAGATGGAAGAAAAGGATTCATCATGGATCCTCGAAATACATCTAAGCCAAACTATCAAACCGCGCAGGATGATGTGGCTGCGTTCTTTGCCTCGAACCATCAGAAGCATGCCATCACTACGCTGTGCCTCTCGCCGGAGGGGAATGACAATGTGATGTATGTCCAGTTTGCGCCAGGCGTTAGCCGCGCTGAGGAAAAGGAAATTGAGGCATATATTGATTCGTCTCTAAAGAATAAGGGCTTTAAGGGCGCAAAAGTGGAAAGTGATCTGGCTAATCGCCGCCGCTTACGCGTGGTGCTCGACCATGACGCCGCAAAGCATCCCGTCATCACGAACGATAGTACGACGTATCGGGTAGCGACGGTTGACCACGCAAAGGTGAGCGCATGCCAGAGTGCGTTTATGATGCTTAAGCAGAAAGACACAGCAGACTTGTTTATTACCCATGAGGCGATTGATTATTTTGCGCAACTACTGGAAATGCCTAATAAAATTGTGGGTGATGTGGAGCACCAAGGTCGCTCGCAGGCACTGCGAAGCGAAGCCAAGAAAGTAGCTCGCTAGTCGGTTTTTGCTGCAGCGCATTAACGAATCGTTAAGGTTTATGTGGTTTACTGGGAGTATGAGCTTTTTGATTGCATCGATATTGATTTTTGCGGGTACCTGTATGGTGCTCAAGGCGCAATCGATGCAGGTACGCCACGTGAAAGTGCGTATTAAGCGCTAAGGGCGCTGATTTTCCACTAAATCCTTGAGTATTCAGCTGTCGTGTGGCAGGTTGCTGGCCTATTTAGGAGGCCGTTATCGCTGTTCATTTACATATCGGGGATTTGCCCGCGTCCGTCACGTTTGATGGCGACATCGCTGTTGATACCGAGGCCATGGGCCTCAATAACCAGCGCGACCGCCTGTGCCTTGTCCAGTTATCGGACGGGAAGGGGGACGAGCATTTGGTGCAGTTTCTGCCCAACCAGTTCAACGCGCCCAACCTGTGCAGGCTGCTGACCGACCCCGCGCGCGTGAAATTGTTCCATTTTGGCCGCTTCGATATCGCGATTTTGCAGCATTATTTGGGGGTGACGACGGCGCCGATCTATTGCACCAAGATTGCCTCGCGCCTGACGCGCACGTTCACCGATAGACATGGCTTCAAGGATATCTGCCGCGATTTGTTGGGGCAGGAAGTGAGCAAATATCAGCAAACCAGCGATTGGGGTCAGCCAACGCTGACGCCTGAGCAGCAAGAATATGCCGCGAGCGATGTGCGCTACCTGCACCGCCTGCGCGAGAAGCTGGATGTGATGCTAGAGCGCGAAGGCCGCACGGAATTAGCACAGGAATGTTTCAAATTCCTGCCCGCACGCGCGAAGCTCGACCTTGCTGGCTGGCCTGAATTCGACATTTTCGCGCACTAGCCATGAACAAACCCGCCACCAAAACCGCTGCTGGATTCGACCCGATTGCTTCCGCACGTGCGGTGATTGCGCGCGAGGTAGAAGGGCTGGAGGCGATAGCGAGCGCACTCGACGAAAAATTCGTGGCGCTGGTGGAGCGCATTGGTGCGCTGAAAGGCCGCGTCATTATCAGTGGCATGGGTAAATCGGGGCATATCGGCCGTAAAATTGCGGCGACGATGGCTTCGACGGGCACACCTGCCTATTTCGTGCACCCCTCCGAAGCCAGCCATGGCGATTTGGGGATGATTACGACCGATGATTTGGTGCTCTGCCTAAGCAATTCGGGCGAGACGCACGAGCTGCGCGATATTATTGCCTACACCCGTCGCTTCGGGATTCCCCTCGTTGGCCTCGCGCGGCGTGCCGGCTCGGTGCTGATTGAATCGGCGGATATTGGGATTGTGTTGCCTGAAGTGCCCGAAGCATCGCCGATTGGTGCACCCACGACCAGCACCACCATGATGCTCGCGTTTGGTGATGCGTTGGCGGTGGCGCTGATTGAGCAAAAAGGGTTTAGCAAAACGGATTTTGGGGTGTATCACCCCGGTGGCAAGTTGGGCTCGCAATTCGTGCGGGTGAGCGATTTGATGCACAAAACAGATGAATTGCCGCTGGTGAGCGAAGCCGCGCCCATGCAGCAAGTGCTACTGACGATGACCGCCAAACGCTTTGGCTGCGCGGGTGTGACGAACGCAGCGGGCGATATGGTGGGCATTGTGACGGATGGCGATTTGCGCCGACATATGGGCGCAGATATTATTGCTAAAACCGCTGTCGAGGTGATGACCAAAAATCCTGTCACCATTACCCCCGCCATGTTGGCGGCGGAAGCGCTGGGCATCATGAACACGAAGTCCATCACCTGTTTGTTTGTGCTCGATGGAGCGAAACCTGTCGGCATCCTCCACATCCATGACTGCCTGCGCGCAGGTGTGATGTAGGCATGGTGCGCAACGAAAGCAGCGAACGCCACGAAGGATTATCGGCATGGTGGGCGGTGCGCGAGGTAGATTCGCTTTTTGCACGCCTTGGCCGTTATACACGCTTTGTGGTGTATGGTAAATGGTCGCTGGTGGTGGTTGCGTTGGTGCTCACCATTAGCCTGATTGTCTACCCGCTGGTGACTAAAGATAGTTCGGGGTTACGCGTTTCATTCATCGATAGCAAATCGAATAAGGCCAAACCAAGTAGCCCTGTTATGCAAAGCCCCGTCTATTCGGGTAGTGGCACGAATGGCCAGCAATATAAAATCACGGGTAAATCAGCGACACTGCAATCATCGTCGCTAATTGTGATCGATGGCGTGGAAGCAACAATGACCAAACTTGATGGCTCGTGGCGCATACTCACCGCTGACCGCGCGGAATATCGGCAGGATAAGAAATTGATCGACCTGTTTGGGAATGTGACGGTGGTTGACGCGCAGAACACCAATTTTGTGACCGAGCACGCGACGATTGAGACAGATACATCACGCATCTATGGCACAAAGCGCATCACGGGACTGGGTAATATGGGTAAGCTGGTTGCAAGTGGTTTTGAAATCACGGATAATGGACAGCATATACGATTCAAGGGCGATAAAACGCCAGTGAAACTCACCATTCAACGGTCGGCAAAGAAAAAATGAAACGTTCGTTACGTAGTATTTCCCTGATGGCTGTGGTGCTTTTGGCGGCAATGCCTAGTTACGCACAAATGAAGAAGGATACGCCCATCGAGGTTTCTTCGGATACGCTGGATGTATTGCAGGCTGAGCATAAGGCCATTTTTACGGGCAACGTGATTGCGGTTCAGGGTAGCACTAACATGCGCGCCGCTAAAATGACGGTCTACTATCGCGACAGCGATAGTAAGGAGCCAGCGCCAGCCGCTGCAGCTGCAACACCACCCGCGCAAGGTATTTACCGTATCGATGCGGAAGGCAACGTGGTGTTCACCACGCCAACGGAAACCGCGATGGGTAACACGGCGATTTATAATGTGGATGCCGACACGATTGATGTGGTGGGCGGCAATGTAACGCTGACGCGCGGACAGAATATTTTGAAAGGTAGCAAGCTGAGCTACAACATGACCACTGGGCGTAGCGTGCTGACGGGTGGCACCGCGGTGGAAAACGCGAGTGGTAGCAAGCCCGCACGCGTGCACGGATTGTTTGTTCCTAAATCTGCCCCCGCCAAACCCGCGAGCAAGCCATGAACGATGATACGAATGGTTTTGGCGAGGGCTGGCTGATTAAACCTGAGCCTGTGCCCTATGCGAGCGAACAGCCGCCACAAAATCATCAGGTGGAATCATCGGTGGTGGTGACCATGTCGCGGCCTGATTCGCAGCCCAAGAAACCAATATTGGTCGAGAAAAAATCGGGTCTTTCCGTACGCAATTTAGGTAAGCATTACGCGAAGCGCCCTGTGGTGCGTAATGTGTCGCTGGATGTGCAGCGCGGTGAGGCAGTAGGGCTGCTGGGGCCAAACGGCGCGGGTAAAACCACCTGCTTTTACATGATCACGGGGCTGGTTGCGCCCGATTACGGCACGATTCATTTAGATGGTGTGGATATTACCAACCTGCCGATGTATCGCCGTGCGCGGCTTGGCGTGGGCTATCTGCCGCAGGAGACCAGCATTTTTCGTGGCCTCACGGTGGAGCAAAATATTATGGCCGTGCTCGAAGTCAGCGAGCCTGACCCGCAAACACGCTTTGCCATGCTCGATGCGTTGCTGGCGGAATTCTCCATCACCCATCTGCGCGCATCGCCTGCGATTGCGCTTTCAGGTGGTGAACGCCGCCGCGCGGAAATTGCCCGCGCCATGGCGGGGCGTCCATCGTTCATTCTGCTGGATGAGCCATTGGCAGGGATTGACCCCATTGCGATTGCCGAAGTGCGCGATTTGGTGAAGCATTTGAAGGATCGCGGTATTGGTGTGCTCATCACTGACCACAATGTGCGTGAAACGTTAGATGTTATTGACCGCGCCTATATTATTCACGAAGGCAGTGTGCTGTTCGAGGGCGCACCGAAAGATATCGTTAATAATGAAGAGGTTCGCCGCGTTTACTTGGGTGAGAAGTTCTCACTATAGGCGCTCGCGGAGTAGCTGGCAGCTAATTAGCCCGTATTTAAATTAGCAAAAAATTAATCTTTTTGTTATAATTCTTAAGTTGCAAATCTTGCAGTTGAGTTTCCATGGGGGTTTTATGTCAGACGAATATCAGAGCAATCAAACGGTTCGCGAGAACAGAGCAAAACTAGCTTCTACAGCCCTAGAGGCTGGAGTTAGTCCCTTAAAAGCCGCTGAGTTTGGTTCCCGTGTGTCTGATCAAATCAAGGAAGTGATCAATGCGCCGCTGGATCCCGTCGCGGATAAAGGGCTAGTAAATGCAGGGGCTATGGTAAATGCCACTCTGAGAAATGCTGATAATCGCGAACTAAGCGATGTGATGATTACGGCTGGCCCTAATGGAAAAATTAATAATACCAGTTTTGCAGATGATAAGAATATGACTGCTTTGATTCGTGAAGCGGTTGAGGGTGTAAATAAAATGTCCGTTGAGAATATAAAAAATTATGCCCACGCGGTTGAGCCGATGGTAACGGAAAAAGTGGCCAATGAGGTTGCCTCAAAAGGTAGGTAGCTCATTTATGAGTCTGTGGCGCGACGGGATTATGTCGCATTTAGGTAGGCCGTTAAGTCCACGTTTTTTGTCAAGTCCGATGTTGGCTTGAGTTTGTTGCTTTAATTTGGTATAACTCTTGCATGGGTGGAGCTATGCAATGGTAGGAATGAAGCAGGAGTTCAGGCAATCACAAAACCTTGTGATGACGCAGGCGCTTCAGCAATCCATTAAACTCCTTCAATTATCCGCTGTCGAGCTTCAGGAATATATCGACGAAGAGCTCGAAAAAAACCCCCTGCTAACCAAAGACGAAACCGAGAGCGACGAGCACCCGAACGAAGTGGGTGCAGATGAGCCAACGGTGGATGCCGCAAGTAGCGACGAGGATGAGCCACGCATCGAGGCAAAAGAGATTGAGGTCACGGACTCCGATTATTCCGTGAACGAGGAATTGGTGAGCGATTCCTACGGTGATGAATGGAGCGAGGGTGAATCCATCAGTATTTCTGCGGGAGTGCAAGGCGCCAGCGGTGGTTACGACGATGACGGCGAGGGCTATGGCATCGAATCGGCCAGCGCGCGCGACAAAACTTTGCGCGAGCATTTGCTTGAGCAAATCCACATGGATATTACCGACGCAGCCCAGCTGCTGATTGCCGAAAAACTGACCGATATGCTCGATGAAACGGGCTATCTGCGCGAGGATACAGCCACGCTGGCGGATAATCTAGGCGCAACCAAAGCCGAAATTGAGGCCGTGATTGTGCTGTTGCAGCAGATGGAACCAGTGGGTGTATTCGCACGTAGCTTAACGGAATGTCTGCGGTTGCAGCTGAAGGATATGGATAGGCTCGACCCTGTGATGGAGACCTTCCTCGATAATATCGAGATGATGGGCAGCGGAGATTTGCAGGGCCTACGCAAAAAATGCAATGCGGATATGGAAGATTTCACGCAGATGATTGCGGATATTCGCCGCTGTAACCCCAAACCTGGGCTGGGCTTTGCGAGCGAAGATGTGCAGGCGGTGATACCTGATGTGATTGTACGGCGCGCGAAAGCGGGCGGGTGGCACTTGGAATTAAACCCCGATGCGATGCCGCGTGTGCTAATCAACCGGCAATACAGCGCGGATGTGGGCGCGCGGGCAGGGGACAAAGAAGCCAAAAAATTCGTCAGCGAGCAAATGGCCAATGCCAACTGGCTGATTAAAGCGCTCGACCAACGCGCGAATACCATCCTGAAAGTGGCGACGGAAATTGTGACGCAGCAGGATAAATTCCTCCAGCATGGTATCCGCTTTTTGAAGCCGCTGGTGTTGAAGGATATTGCGGCCGCCGTGGGTATGCATGAATCGACCATCAGCCGCGTGACGACGAGCAAATTCATGGCCACACCACGTGGTACGCTGGAGCTGAAATTCTTTTTCACCAGCAGCATTAATGCGGGCACAGGTGCGAATGATTTTTCGAGCAAGACGGTTCAGTATTACATCAAGGAATTGGTGAACGCTGAAGACCCAAAGGATATCCTCTCGGATGATGCGATTGTGAAGCGCCTGAAGGACAGAAATATTGATGTAGCGCGCCGCACCGTGACCAAATACCGCGAGGAAATGAACATTCCATCGAGTGTGGTAAGGCGGCGACAAAAGGCAAATTCCGCCTAATTTAATGCCCTGATTTCATTGATTGTTTGTAGTTTTACTCGCAGATGCAGCACTATTGCATTCGCGTTAACGAATCATTCAGACTTTGTGCGTAAGATGAAATTGTAAATCCACAGGAAAATCTATGCACGGCTACACAGAAGCGACCTCTATGAACGATGAGCAATGGCTAGGAAAAATAAGTGCGTTGGTGGCCTCGGATCAGGCGGCAGTGCCGTTTGGTGCGGCCAACAGCAACCAGCCACAAGTGCATGTGCTGCCTGCAGAGCCAGTGCAACCTGCCGCCGCTGCCCACACCTCTGCGCCAGTTGTGCGTAAGGTCATGAATAATGAAATGCCCGATTTGGGTCTGCTGAACCAATTTATGGAAGACCAAGCCGTGGGCGACATTCTGGTGAATGGCATTCACAGTATTTACGTCGACCGCAGCGGAAAGATGGTGGATTCTGGCGTTAATTTTGCGACCCACGAAGATGTATGGGCACTGGCTGAGACCATTGTTAAATCGGTTGGCCAAAGCATTTCCTCGGAACGGCCAATGGTGGATACGCGTCTGCCTGATGGCAGTCGTGTCAATATCGTAGCACCGCCCATGGCGGTCGATGGCGTCAGCATTTCCATCCGTAAATTTCCGACACGTCAAATTACACTCGAAACCATGGTTCAATCGGGGCAGATGTCCGAAGAATTGGGCAAGTTCCTCAGTGAATGTGTATCGAAACGCCTCAATATCATTGTGTGCGGTGGTACGGGTTCGGGCAAAACCACACTACTTAATTCGCTCTCGGGCTCGATTGGTGAAGACGAGCGCGTGGTGACGATCGAGGATTCGGCTGAGCTACGCTTGCAACAAAAACATGTGGTGCGCCTTGAAGCCAAAGTGGCAGTGGTGGGCGGCAAACCCGAAAGCGAAGTGAGTATCCGCGATTTGGTAAAAAATGCGCTGCGTATGCGCCCCGACCGTATTGTGGTGGGTGAATCACGCGGGGCCGAGGCGCTGGATATGCTGCAGGCGATGAATACGGGGCATGACGGCTCGATGACGACATTGCACGCCAACACCCCGCGCGATGCATTGGCGCGTTTGGAAACGATGGTGAGCATTGCCATGCCACAACTGCCCATCCGCCTTGTACGCCAGCAAATTGCGAGCACGGTGAACCTCATCATCAACATGGCGCGCTGTAAGGATGGCGTACGCCGCGTGATGTATGTCAGCGAAATTTCAGGCATGGAGGGTGAGGTGGTCATCATGCAGGATTTGGTGGTCTACACCGATGCGACCAGCGACAAAAAAGGCCATTTCCGTTGGGCAAACGGCGCGCCGCGCAACCCGTTTGTGATGGATGCAGCACGCAACTCAGGAATGATGCGCGGAATGCGCTAATTTCGTTGCTTCGCGCTTTTCTTTTATCCCATCAATGTTCATAGTGGCATGAAATAACCGCGGCAATGCGCCGCCCGAGGTGATGTATGTCCGATGATTTAGCCCTGCGCGTGGCACAGCTTGAGCGTCAAATAGCAACACTGACTGGCCAATCCGCACCAACGATTGTAGCTTCAGGCGCGCCGCCGGAGGCGAATATGCAAGCCGCGTTGGCGGATGCGGTGCAAGCGCTGGAGCCATTAAAGGCGCTGCTTGATGATGATTCGGTGAACGATATTCTTATCAATGGCCCGAGCAATGTGTTTGTGGAACGTGCGGGTAAGCTGGAAAAAACCAACCTAACCTTCCCCAATGACGCGCAAGTGTTTGCGATTGCAGAAGCCATTGCGAGTAATATTGGCCGCCATGTGAGCGTGCAAAAGCCGCTTTTGGATGCGCGCCTACCCGATGGTAGCCGCGTGAACGTGATTGTGCGCCCCTTAGCGGTGGATGGCACCGCGATTTCGATTCGTAAATTCTCGAAACGCTCCATCACGCTCGATGATATGGCGGCGGGAGGCAACACGTCGGTCTCGCTTTCGGAATTACTCAAAGTGGTTGCGCGTTGCCGGCTCAATGTCATTATTTCCGGTGGTACGGGCTCAGGTAAAACGACGCTGCTTAATGCAGTGTCCGAGCATATCGACCACGCCGAGCGTATTGTGACGATTGAGGATGCAGCGGAATTGAAGCTGCAACAGCCGCATGTGGTACGCCTTGAAACCCGCCCTGTGCGTACGGATAAGAACGAGGATGAAGTGACCATCCGCGATTTGATGAAAAACGCATTGCGGATGCGCCCTGACCGAATTCTGGTGGGTGAGGTGCGTGGCGCCGAAGCCTTCGACATGATGCAAGCGATGAACACGGGCCATGAAGGTTCCATCACCACCATCCACGCTAACCACCCGCGCGATGCGCTGGCGCGCCTAGAAAACATGATCGGCATGGCCAATTTGAACTTGCCGCATCAAGCGATTCGCTCGCAAATAGCGTCGGCGGTGCATCTGATTATTCAGGTCAGCCGTATGCGCGATGGGCATCGCCGCGTGACGTTTGTTTCCGAGGTGGTCGGCTCCGAGGGTGATGTGATCACCATGCAGGATTTGTTTGGTTATAACACCAAGGGCGAAGGCCCAGATGGCAAGCTGGTTGGTGAATTTAAATGGACAGGCATCATGCCGCGCTTCATTCGCCGTGTGGCCTATTATGGCGAGGCTGACCGCCTAGCCGCCGCATTGGGTGTGAAGCTGCCAAAGGTTTAGCGTTTTTAGCTGTTTTCTTCAATTCTGTCATAATTGCTTAATAATCCTGTGCTTTAATCTAGGGTAAGCAGTTTTGCCCATAGATAATAAACGAGATGATAATGGCAGAGGAAAAAGGTTTTTTGGCTTGGGTGAAGGGGCTTTTTGGCGCGTCCAGTGCGCCGACAACCCCAAAAGGTGAGGTGATTTATACTGCCCAGCGACCACCCAATTTTAAATTCAATGCAGGCACTCATCCGCAAGAAACTAATGAATATTCAACTGCACCAACTAAACCCGCCATCAAAACCTATGTGCTGGTTGGTGATGATTCTAAAATGGAAGATGCGGCTTATTCTGACCGTGGTGATGTAATTATTATCCGCGCCAAACCCAAGCAATCGATAGAAGATGCAGTTAGGGGTATTGAAATACCCGCTAATATTCTGCTTGCGGCGCATGGCGACAAAGACGGCACATTCATTTGGAATAAAAACCAGCAATTACCGTATTCGCGTTTATTCGCGGCTTTACCACGCGAAGGCATCGCCTCGGTTACCCTCAATAGTTGCTATGGTGGCACAGCTAGTGCCGAGGGCTTTCTTAAAGTTTCCCCTGCTGGTATATTAGTCCAGTCACTGACTGGTGCGCACACGCTTGGTTGGTCTACTCATACCCTAGATTTCATTGGCGAAACTCACAGTGAATCCAATCCCGCCACTCTTCTCGTCAAAGCATTGGATAATTTTGATCCAAAGGTATTTAATGAACTTGTTCGTCGGTACAATCGAGAAACAGGTAAGCGCGAAGATAGCAACCCTGAAAATGCGCTGCCGCACATCATTGGTATGGGTGGAAAACCTCCACTGAGAATTCATTTGGATCTTGAGGCAAATGAAATTAATAAACGCATCGTCACGGTCACGCATGCAGCTGCGTGGATAAAATCCATCGCTAGGGTGCAAGCGGCATTTGAAACGCAGCATTACGTTTTGGATTCCAAAAATCCAAGTATAGTAGTGTCGCAAGACCTCGGCCCAGAGGCTGAAAAAAAGCTGGATGACGATATCGCGCGCATTGCAGGCATAATGCGCCGCGGTGAAAAGCTTGGCGGAAAAACATCGATTGAGCGTGCGGAAAACAAGCGCATCGCCTATGCGCTGACGGCGGCGTTTCTTGATGAATCGGGCACGCTGCAATATTGGAAAGAGCAGCAAATTGCCCAAGTACCAAAAACAGGGAAGGAAGCGGGGCAGGATAAAAAACAACTTGTTACGGCTTCCGAGCAATCGAGTGGTATTGCCAACGAAATGGAAGTATTCGCCAAGAAGCTGGGTGTTCAGGATATCGATAGAAAGGGCAAGCTCAGTAACCAAGAGATTCAAGCCATTCAGGGAGCGCTCGGAGTGGCTAGCGATGGCATCATTGGCAAGAAAGCGCTGGTAGCCTATGAGCATGCATTGCAGGAGGGGCATTTGCCGGCGCCCGCTACGCCGGCCCAAGGGCAGACAAAAGCCGCTTCACAGAAACAGCAAGGATAAGCGTGTTGGCTTTCTTTTCTGTGCGTTTATTTCACTAATCCACTAGAAATTTTTCAAAATCGCGCCTATATTAAATTTGTGACCTACATTCTCGCAGCATATCTGCATAGGCATTCAACTTCCCAACCAAAGAGGAATTTATGCAACTTCACATTTCTGGCCGCCATGTCGATTTGGGCGCGGCCTTCCAAGAGCACGTGGAAAAACGCCTGAGCGATGGATTCAGCAAATATCTCGACCGTATTGTGAGCGTCGATGTGGTGGTTAGCAAGGAAGCGCACCACCAGTTCCGCGTCGATATTCATGGCAACACGGGCACGCATGCGGGTGTGGTAGTAAAAAGCCAAGGTGGCGCGAACGAGATTTATGCCGCGTTCGATGATGCGGCAACCAAAGCCGAGAAGCAACTGCGCCGCTATAAGCGCCGTATCAAAGGCCACCATGTAGAAGGTGGCGACAAAGAATCGCGCGCGCAGGTGGCACGTAAATATGTGCTTCAGCCTGAATCGCACGATGTAGAGCTGGATGAGAAGGGTGCACCCGCAGTGATCGCCGAAAAATCGACCAACATCGACCGCCTGACGGTAAGCGATGCCGTGATGCGGATGGATCTGGCCAACCTGCCAGCGCTCATGTTCTTCAACGCGGGCAATGGCCGCCTAAATGTGGTCTATCGTCGCGTGGATGGGAATATCTCGTGGGTCGACCCTGAAGGCGTGGCTGCCTAGCTATGCCCCCCGTGCACGCCAGCGCCTTTGCCTATCGCGGCACGGGTTGCTTGCTGATGGGGGAATCGGGCACAGGTAAATCTCGATTAGTAGCGGAAGCGATTGGACATGGCGCCAAGCTGATTGCCGATGACCGCGTGCAGTTTGAGGTGAGGGCTGGGCAGTTGATGGCCAGCCCCCCACCGCAACTGGCGGGTGTGTTGGAATTGCGCGGGCTTGGGCTTATCCGGCTCGATGCCTTGGCCGGTGTGCATGCGATCCACTTAGCGATTACTCTTGATGCCACTGCAAATGAACGCCTACCAGCGCCGCTACCAGCTGATATTTTGGGCATTTCTGTACCGCATTTGCGAATTTCTTCGCCACCTATTGCCGCCCTGCTGCTCTACCTCGAAGCGATGCGCGAAGGACGCATCCTGCCGCCAGATTGGCATCCTGTGGGGTGATTTGCATCAAACCGTTGCAATTGCCCCCATGCTGGCATATTGCAGGCGAATGATTGGAATTATCGTCGTCACCCATGGTGCGCTTGGCACCGAACTTATTGCCGTTGCGGAACACGTTGTGGGCCGCCAACAGGCATTGGTAAGCGTGTGTATTGGCCCCGAGGACGACATTGAACGCTGCCGCGAACTTATCCTTGCTAAGGTGAAGGAAGTGGATGACGGCACCGGCGTGGCTATTCTTACGGATATGTTCGGCGGCACCCCTAGCAATCTCGCTATCTCGGTCATGAACCCTGGTAAGGTCGAGGTGGTGGCGGGCGTGAATGTGCCCATGCTCATCAAACTCATCAGCGTGCGTAACGCGATGGATATTTTACCCGCCGTGATGACCGCGCAAGAAGCTGGCCGCAAATACATCAACGTGGCGAGCAACCTGCTGAAGAAGGCAAGCTAGCTTGGCGAACGCTCGCGCCACCATTTGCAATAAAAAGGGGCTGCATGCCCGCGCTGCCGCGAAGCTAGTAAAAACCGCCGCAAGCTTTGATGCGCGCATTGAAATTATTCGCCTGCCGCGCGTGGGCGAAGAGGCTGACCCTGCCGCCAAAGCGGGGGCAACTTCCATCCTCAGCCTGCTGATGCTTGCTGCCGAACGTGGCGTGGATATTGAGCTTACGGGTGAGGGCGCGCAGGCCGAAGAAGCAGTGGCTGCCATCGTTGCATTGGTCGAGCGTAAGTTCGACGAAGAAGAGTAGAATCTAGTTACTCACAAAACTTTTCCACTTTATAATTAAATGCGCGTAAAAGTGAAGGTTCGCTGTGGCCAGAAATCCGCCATGTGCAAAAAAGTCAATGCGCAGTGCAAAAATATAATTATTTTCTTGACCGTGTTTTGTATTGCTCTAAACGGGCTGGTTTGCTTTTATCTAGGTGTTACCACGGAACAATCAAAAGATCGGTGATGAGCCGACGCTGATTCACCCACTGGGAGAACACGGGTTCCCCCGCATAACCGGTAAAGGTAGGTAAAGCTATGTCGTTACAAGCACACTATGCAGTGATTGAAGAAAAACACCACAAACTAAAAACACTCGTACATGATGAATTGCTTCGTCCATCCCCTGATTTGGCGATGCTGCAAACCCTCAAAAAACAAAAACTACTCCTCAAGGAGGAAATGGAACGGATTCGCCAACTGGAAGCGCAGCGTCAGCAGGAAGCTGCCTGATGGTTGGTAAGCTCATACCCACCCCTTAGTGGTGTTGGGTCAGGCTCCGTCACTTAGCTGGCGGAACTTCGAGCGGGGGACTTACTAGTTCCCCAAAACAGGAAGCCCCGAGGAACCGAGCGTTCGCGGGGCTTCTTTTTATTTGGTTGGTGGTGCTTGGTTAGAAGCGTGTGCCAAGGGTAATGGTGCCCACATAGGCATCCGATGGAGATACATCGGACCCTGCGAGTGTTTTGGATGGCAACCAGTAGCCGCGTGCACCTAGCTCCAGCGCATCTGTGAGGGCGTAGGAGGTGCCAATATAAGGCGTAAGTGCGGGGCTGACCGCATAATCATAGCCCGTGATACCGCCCGCATAGGCGCCAGCACTCAGCGCGAGTTCCTTGGTGATAAATTTTTCTAGCTCCACCACGCCGCCGACAAACACCGAGGTTTTGTAGACAGAATTATCGAACACGCCACCTGTGACGCCAAGGCGCACATTGGTTGCGGGGTCGACCTGCCATTGCGGCCATGAAACATCGGCGACGATGCCCTCATTCTTCAGCCAGCCTTGGTTCCAGTCTTGCGTGGCTGAGCGCTTATCGGGGTGTGTCACATAAACGGGCACACCAACGGTGAGGCGGGCTTTATTTCCAGCCGGATGCTCAGTTGCTGAAGCGGCGCAAGGCAGCAGGACAATAGTGGTAAAAAAGCAAAGAATGCGCTTTATCATGGCAGGCTCCAGTGGGTCGTTATGATAACGGCCATACTAGCCTTGACTGGTTGCTTGCCCAGAATTATTTGCGGTTAGCGAGTTTGGCCAGCGACTGATCATGCAGGCGTGACATAAATGCTAAGGCGCAGACGGCGCCAACGAGGGCGAGAGCCATGTCTTTCTGGGTGTCCCAGATATCGCCTTGGGTACCAAGGAAGGCATCGGCATTGCCCCCCACGGAAATAGACACAATCGCCTCGAGCAATTCATAGCCACCACTGATGCCTAAGCAGCTTAGCAAAATGATGGTAATCATCCATTTGCCGCGTGGTAGTGGGGAAGTGCGAAGCAGCAATTCACGAAGGATGATGGCGGGGATGAAGCCTTGGGCGAAATGTCCCACCCCATCGTATGAATTACGCGTGGTGCCTAGCCAATCGCGAATGGTGTTGAACAATGGAACTTCGGCATAGGTGTAATGCGCGCCGACGAGCAAGATGACGGCATGGGTGGTGATGAGTACATAGGTAAGGTTGGAGAAGGGAAATCGACAATAGGTGAACCCCAAAATAGGCAGGGCAAACAAGGCAGGCAATGCCTCGAGCCACCATGTAAAGGGGTCAAGTGGGTGAATCGCCGACCATAGAGTGGTAATGGAAAAGATGAGCAGTAATGTGATGTGGAGACGTGTGGACATTTGTATTTGCTTAGCCTTTTTAAATGGAGGAGGGGAAGAGAATTTCTCGGCTAAGTGGCCTCGTGCCATTTCCTAAATTCGCTACGCTCATTAAGTAAATGGTCGAACTAGAGTTCTCACTAAAACTTCCGCCGCGTCCATTACCCTAGCCCCTGATGGGGCTAGGGTAATGGAGGTGTGAGTGAGACTGGATAAAAACCATTCTCTACTGGGCGTAGTGGGGAGTAAATAGGCGAGTTCAAAATGGTCTGCCATCAGCAAACAATTGAACAGATCCAGCGTATAAAAATCTCTCACATCTCAAAAATTCACAGAAGCGCTTAAATCTCTGTTAAACAACTCTTTAACATGGTACTTTTAGAGTTAATACTACAACTTAACTTTTTTCAGCCGAAGCGAATTCATAATTACTGATACCGAACTCAGTGCCATTGCTGCGCTGGCGATGACGGGGCTTAGAAGCAATCCGAAGAATGGATAGAGCAATCCAGCAGCAACAGGCACACCCAGCGCGTTATAGACAAAAGCGAAGAATAGGTTTTGCCTGATATTGCTCATCGTGGCATGACTCAAGCGACGGGCGCGGACAATGCCAATTAAATCACCCTTCACCAGCGTAACACCCGCGCTTTCCATCGCCACATCGGTGCCGGTTCCCATAGCAATGCCCACATGCGCTTGCGCCAATGCAGGCGCGTCATTGACCCCATCACCTGCCATCGCAACCTTGCGGCCTTGCGCCTGCAATTGCCGCACCAGTTCGCTTTTGCGTTCTGGCAGCACTTCAGCTTCATAGTCATCAATGCCCAGCTGCTCCGCTATTGCCTTCGCGGTAGCTTTGCTGTCACCAGTGAGCATGACGATATGCAATCCTTCAGCTTTCAGCTGTTTCAATGCTTCAGGCGTGGTGGCTTTAATGGGATCGGCAACACTGATAATTGCCGCTGGCTTGCCATCAATGGCCGCGAACATGGCAGTTTGGCCTTTGGCTCGGAGCTGATCGGCGGCCTGCACGAGCGAATCAGCATTCATGCCAAGCGAGGAAAGCATAGCTGCATTTCCCAGCGCGACATTGTGACCATCCACCATGCCTTGTACGCCTTTGCCAGTGGTAGAAGAAAAATTCTGCACGGCGGAAAGCGTCATGCCTTTATCTTGTGCGCCTTTGACAATGGCCGATGCCAGTGGATGTTCGCTGCTTTGTTCAAGACTCGCTACCAACCGCAGGGCTTCATTTTGGTCAAAGCCAGAAGAGACAACAACTTCCATGAGCTTTGGCTTGCCTTCGGTCAGTGTGCCAGTTTTGTCGATAATCAGCGTATCGACCTTTTCCATGATTTCGAGAGACTCGGCGTTTTTAATCAGCACACCTGCATGTGCGCCTCGGCCTGTACCCGCGATAATCGACATGGGCGTTGCCAATCCCAAGGCGCACGGGCAAGCAATAATCAGTACGGCCACGGCATTGACGATGGCATAGGCCAATTTTGGCTCCGGCCCCCATATTCCCCAAATAACCGCCGTTACAATAGCAATCAACACAACTACGGGCACAAAATAGCCTGATACCGTATCAGCCATGCGCTGAATCGGCGCACGACTGCGTTGGGCTTTGGCAACCATATCCACGATTTGTGCCAGCATGGTTTCGTTACCGACACGCTCGGCACGCATGGTAAAACCACCTGTGCCGTTAAGCGTCGCGCCTATCACTTTGTCACCGGTATTCTTTTCCACCGGCACGGATTCACCCGTGACCATCGATTGATCGATGCTGCTGTGTCCTTCCACAACTATACCGTCCACTGGCACTTTCTCACCGGGACGCACACGCAGTAAATCTCCTTTATGTACTTGGCTTAGATGCACATCTTCTTCTTTGCCATTGGCGCGAATAATACGTGCCATTTTCGGCGCGAGGTCAAGTAACGCACGCATGGCATTGCGGGCTTGATTGCGGGCTTTTAATTCTAGCACTTGGCCCAGCAAAACCAGTGCGGTAATCACCGATGCGGCTTCAAAATAAATATCGAGCATTTGCCCGCCCGCAAAGCGCATGGCGGCTTCAGGAAATACTGTGATAAGCACGCTATAAATATACGCTACGCCCACCCCTAACGCGATCAGCGTAAACATATTTAGGCTTTTATGTTTCACCGATTCTGCTGCACGGACAAAAAACGGCCAGCCTGCCCATAGCACCACAGGTGTTGCCATGAGCATCTGAATCCACTTCGATAGCTGGGAATCCAAAAACTCATGAGATGAGCCGGGAATCAGGTGTGCGCCCATCACCACCAGTGCCAGCGGGAAGGACAACACCGCCGCCACCCAAAATCGGCGCGTCATATCGATGAGTTCTGGGTCTGGGCCTTCATCCAGTGACACGGTTTCAGGTTCAAGTGCCATACCGCAGATCGGGCAGTTGCCCGGCTGTTTTTGCCGCACCTGAGGGTGCATAGGGCATGTATAAATCACGCCTACTTTCTCAGATGCGGCAGTTGCAGGTGCTTCGGCAGGTTGATGCTTATGGTGTGAGCAATGCCCACCGTGATGTGATTCCTGTGAGTGATTCATCAATGACAACCGCCTTTATGTTCTTTCGTATCATCCTTACTTTTCTCGCCTTCCTTAGAATGGTCATGATGCCCATGACCGCCGTGCATAAAAAAGTGCGAGAGCGGGCAAAGCAGAATAATCAGGAACGGCAATGCGCCAAGCACATGCTGCTGATGCCATACAATCAGGTACACACCGAGTGCTGCAAGTGCGATCAGTATCGCAATCCCTTTAGGGCTTTTCCACCAAGGGCATGAGGGGCGTAATTTTTCCATACGTTTTATCCTTCATATTAGTGGTGGGCATTGTGGTCAGTTGAGGGTGTGGACTGTTTAACAGCGGAGTTTGTAGATTTTTCCTGCTTCATCTTCGCACACATTGGGCATTGTTCGTCTTCTTTCATGGATGACATGCCTTCCATTTTACCCATGCACATCTTGCACATGCCATCCTTACAGCATTTGCATTCGCCAGATTTGCAGCATTCACCACATTTTCCGTCTTTGCAGCACTCGCATTTTTTACAACACGGCATTTTCATATCCATACCAGATTGCGATCCCGCTTGCGTGTTGGCGCAGGCGGTAACAAAAACAAGCATGATGACAGGTAATAATCTCTTAAACATGGTAGCCTCCTAGGGTTGGTTAAATCGGTTGATATGCCCCAATATCGGGCAGGAACTTACTGAGGTATCATCGGCGGGGCATTGACCAACCAAGGCACTCAGTATTTTTTTGACTTCTTTTAGTTCGCGGATTTTCTGTTCAGCTTCCGTGATTTTGCCGCTGGTGTGCTTAAGCACTTCCGCGCACGTTGCCTTGTCGGAGCGATTCAATGTGAGCAGCTGGCGTATTTCTTCGAGTGTAAAATTGAGCGTTTTTGCGCCTCTGATAAAGTACAGGATACGCTCGGCATCCTCTCCGTAAATTCGGTAGCCAGATTCAGATCGGCTGACTGCTTTAATCAGCCCCATTTTCTCATAATAGCGGAGCGTATCGGGGCTAACTCCTGTACGCTCCGCCAATCTTCCAACCGTAAGTAATTTAGTCTTTTCGCCTTTCATAGTACCGATCCTACACCTTGGAGTATACTCCAAGGTCAAGAGGTTATTTGACCGTTACGCCAAACGGCGCGAACACATCCTTTCCACCGATTCTCACCTGCGCGAACAACTTAACAAAACCCGCTTTTTCCGGCTCGATGTGGAATTCCAGTTTGGGGCCTCCGCGCTCGGTGTCGCTGGTGGGTTCTTTACCCATCGGGTGGATATGCAGGACGGAATTATAATCCTCCGTAAATCCCACCACATGCGCGAACGCACCCATCACCGGCTCTAATTGATTGAAGGGCTTTCCATCATTGGTGATGGTGATATTGCCCATCACTGCGCTACCTGCTTTAGGTTCGCTATCCAATGCAAGGGTGAAGTTGTACCCATCCACCGCACTGGTCATAACGGTGGTTTTATTGATGGTAGCTTTTTCCTTTGCTGCGCTCCCCATATCCGCCATCACATATTCCTGTTTGCCGGTGGCAACCGGAATCACATCCGCCCATACACGGTAGCTGTCATTTTTCTTCGGCGTGAAATCAAACACGAATTCACCCGCATTTTTACCGGCGACAGGGTGGATATGGTGATAATCGGTGAGTGATGGGTCAACGATCAGCAAATGCAGTTTCTTGGTATGCGCCTCTTTAAGGCCATCAAAAGAGATAGGCTTGCCATCTGCCACAGCATTTAGCTTCACCAACACTTGGGTAGTCTTACCCGCTTGAAATGGTGTTGCTGGTTCCAGAACGAGCTTTACGGTATTTTGAGTAGCCATTTTATCGTGTGCTCCGCCGCCATGTCCCATCGCCTCATGCGAGGTGGCGGCTGACTGGGTTTGGCCGTGACCAGCGGCATGATCGCCAGCAGCAAAAGCGGCTGTGCCAGTGGTTAAAATGGTGCTGATAAGCAGTGCGTGAAGTAATTTCATGGTATCACCTTTATTTTACGTTGGATTCGACAAGTTTTAGCGCACCTTGGCTCTTTTTGAGTTCTGCTAAAGTTTTTTCCAAATTTTTATCGTGCGTGCCGATATGAAAATCCGTAGTGGTTTTGACAAGTTGCTTAAGCGCACTGGATAAACGGGCTTTCTTTGCCGGTTCCATACTTTCTGAGTCTTTTTCAAGAAACTTTGCCGCTTCCTCAATATGCACTGTCACATCGTGCAGCTGATCCATGACTTTGCCGTTCGCAAATAAATCCGCTTTGTGCTTATTTACAGCTTCATCCATGAACGCCACGCCATCACGCAACACTTTCAGCGCATCATCCTTTGTGGCAATTTTTGTAGCTTCATCATGCACAGCAGAAGGCTCATGCTGGCCGTGCTGCTCTGTTTTAGAGTGGTCTTCGCCTTCATGCGCCAGCGCGGGCTGTTGAAATCCTGCCAAAGCCAGTATCGCGGTGGTAAGTAGTAATTTCTTCATGTCATTCTCCTTTGGTTAATGAGTGATTGCCGCTGGCAGTAAGCTGGCGACAGGTTTCTTGCCGAATTTCCAGAACACCAGCGGACGCACGGTGAGGTCGAGCAAAGTGCTGGAAAACAACCCGCAGAAAATCACCACCGCGACAGGATGCAGGATTTCACGTCCCGGCTCGTCGGCGGCGATAATCAGCGGAATTAGGGCAAGCGAAGCGGTAAGCGCAGTCATCAGCACGGGGATAATCCGTTCCGATGTACCGCGATAAATCATGGCGATGTCAAAGCGTTCGCCCTCATGCTCCATCAGATGCAGGTAGTGCGCGATCATCATAATGCCGTTACGCGCTGCAATGCCGGTGAGCGTCACAAAACCCACCATTGTTGCAATCGAGAATACGCCGCCGGAGAGCCACACGCCGATCACCGCACCTATAAAGGCAAGCGGGATGGATACCATCACCTGAAGCGCGAGGTTGGCACTCTTAAAATGCACGAATAACACCATAAACATGCCAGCCAGCGAGAACAGGCTTAACACGGCAATCAGGCGCGAAGCAGTGGCTTGGCTTTCAAACTGCCCACCATAGGTGACGTAATAGCCTTGTGGCAGATGCACCTTAGTATCTATCGCCGCCTGTACCTTCTTCACCACGCCCACCAGATCACGCTCGGCGACGTTGGCCTGAATTACGATGCGCCGCTGGGCGTTTTCGCGGTTAATGATATTCGGCCCTTTGGCATCCTGCACATTGGCAATCGCTTGCAGCGGAACAACATTACCGTCCTTGGTATCCACGGGAATTTGCTTAATCGCTTCTATGTCAC
Organism: Pseudomonadota bacterium; assembly: GCA_963205305.1. Classification (GTDB taxonomy): domain Bacteria; phylum Pseudomonadota; class Alphaproteobacteria; order Rickettsiales; family UBA3002; genus QFOX01. Next base: position 22,750 of record CAUJIC010000044.1, read on the forward strand.
TGCGCGAGGCATCGGAAAGTCGCATGACTATATCGTAGGTGCGCTGGCCATCCAGCACTTGCCCCACGGCTTTGCCTTGCATGGCAAGCTCGGCATATTCCGCCGCTTCGCCCGAAAGAAGCCCGTAGGTGGCGGCTTTCTCACGATCAAACAGCACATGCACCTGCGGGATAAGCACCTGCTTTTCCACCGACAAATCCACCACGCCTTCCACTTCACTCATGGCCACGCGGATTTCTTCGGCTTTCGCACGAAGCACATCCAGATCAGTACCGAACAGCTTGATAGCAATTTGCGCTCGCACACCGCTCATCATGTGGTCAATACGGTGCGAAATAGGCTGGCCGATATTGATCGCAATACCGGGGATTTCATCCAAGCGGGTGCGAATATCAGCCAGAATGACAGCGCGGGAACGTTTCGATTCTTTCAGCTCCACTTCAATTTCACTGGAATGCACGCCTTCCGCATGGTCATCGCGTTCAGCGCGGCCTGTGCGTCTGCCTGTTTCAGTGGCTTCCGGTACTTGGCGAATCAGGTTTTCTGCAATCGTGCCGATACGGTTAGACTCAGCAAGGCTGGTTCCGGGCGGGGTCAGGATGTTAATTGTCACCGAACCTTCATTGAATTGTGGCAGGAATTCTTTGCCGAAGAACGGCACCATCGCTAGCACCGCGAAAGTCAGAATCGCAACTCCTGTCAGAACGAATTTGCTGTTCGGGAAAGCAAAGTTAAGCACACGGGCTTGAATCCCTTTGATCTTGCGTAGCAGCCAGCTGTCATGCTCTGCGCTCATGCGCTTCATATTCGGCAACAGGTAAGAGCAAAGGGCTGGGGTCAGCGTGAGCGATACAAATAGCGAAGCGATGATTGAGGTAATGTAAGCAATACCGAGTGGCAGGAAGATTTTGCCTTCAATACCACCCATCGCAAAAAGCGGAATGAATACCAACACCACAATGATGGTTGCGAATACGATAGAGTTCCGCACCTCGCTGGATGCCTCGTAAATTACCTGTAGTGAATTGCGAGGCTTTTCTGCATGACGGTTTTCACGCAAGCGGCGGAAGACATTTTCTACGTCCACAATCGCATCGTCCACCAATTCCCCAATCGCCACAGCCAAACCGCCAAGCGTCATGGTGTTAATGCTCATGCCGAACATCTTGAATACAATCGCCGTGAGTACAAAAGAAAGCGGTATTGCGGTGAGCGTGATGAAGGTGGTGCGGAAGTTAAGTAGGAACAGAAACAGCACGATGGCAACCAGTATCGCCCCATCGCGCAAGGCTTCTTCGACGTTCTTGATAGCGCGTTCGATGAAACTGCCCTGTTTGAAAATATCACCGTGGATTTTTACGCCTTCGGGCAAGTTTTTTTGAATGCTGGCAAGCTCAGCTTCAATCGCCTTGGTGAGCTTGATAGTATCCGCTCCGGGCTGCTTTTGCACGGACAAGATTACCGCAGGGCTACCGTTGACACTGGCATCGCCGCGCTTGGCCAGAGGGCCACCCAGTTTAATATCGGCAACCTGATCGAGCGTGAGCGGGGTCGGACTGCCATTATCTCTTGGCAGCGGCGATTTTGCCAGATCTTCAAGCGTTTTTACTCTGGCGATATTGCGAATTAAGCCTTCCTGATAATCAGAAAGTAGAAAACCGCCCGTGGCGTTGATGTTTGAACCAGCAATGGTGGCTTCCACATCATGCAGCGTCACGCCATAATTTTTAAGTTTTAGGGGGTCAACCAAAACCTGATATTGTTTCAGATCGCCGCCAATAACTGCCACTTGGGAGACACCTGAAATGGAAAGTAAACGGTTGCGAATATCCCACTCCGCAATCGTGCGTAAATCCATAGTGCTGGTTTCAGGGTTTTCAGAGGCCAGCCCCACCAGCATGATTTCTCCCATGATGGATGAAATCGGTCCCATGACTGGGCGCGTATCCTGCGGCAGTGTTTCCTGCGCCTGTTGCAGTTTTTCTGCGACAATCTGGCGAGCGGTGTAAATGTTTGTATCCCAACCGAATTCCACCCATACAATCGAAAGCCCGATAGCAGAGGCGGAACGCACACGTTCTACACCCGTGGAGCCGTTCACTGCCGTTTCAATTGGCCATGTCACCAGTGCTTCTACTTCCTCCGGCGCAAGCCCTTCGGCTTCAGTGAAGATGGTCACCGTGGGACGGTTTAAGTCAGGAAACACATCCACGGGTAACTTGCTGATGACGAATACGCCATACACCAGCAGCATGGCCGAGGCCGCTACAACCAGTAGCCTGTTTTTGAGTGAGAATTGGATGATCGCGTTGAGCATGGCTATTCCTTATGCGCGTCTTTTTTAGGCTCGACAGACTTGGCGAATTGCAGCTGGTAATTCCCCACGGTCACGACTTCTTCATCAGGGAACACACCTTCCAACACTTCACGATCATTGCCGAATTTTGCACCGAGCTTCACGCTGCGGCGTTCAAAATCATTTCCATTTCGCACGAATACAAATTGTTCGCCGCTATCGCCCAAAATTGCTTTCACTGGCACGGTCAGAATGTCGGCAGGGGTAGTGATCTCAATCGACAGCACCACCTGCATATTCGCCAATAATTTGCGGTCAGGATTACTCACCAACGCATAGACGTTGAATGTCCGGCTTCCACGATCATATGCCCCATCCATCCGCTGTACCTTGCCAAGCAAGGAATCGCTTCCAAGCAAGCTGCTGGTGACGCGCACATTTTGCCCCACCTGTATCTTGGTAACGTCGGGAGTTTCGTACATCACACCGCGCACCAGCACTTCACTGGATTCGCCCACTTCCATCAAAGCCGCTTCCGGCGTGACGGATTGACCCAACACTACGCTTTGCTTGGTAACGTAACCTGTAATCGGGGACGGAATCGACACTGGCGAACTACCCACAAAAATGGGCTGGATAGTGAGCAGGCTCTGACCTTTTTTAACCATCTCGCCTACTTTGATGTGGATTTCTGATACGCGACCAGCGGCGCGGGAAGTCACAATGGCTTGGCGTTCTGGCAGAAATTCCACAATTCCGCTCACGTCCACCGATGCAGCGCGTGGAGCAATCACCGATTTTACAGTCTGAATGCCAAGGTTATTGATAGCGGTTTCGGAAAGCGTCACGGTGCTAACAACACCCGACCCTCCCTCTGTGCCAGGTGCTTCGGCGTGATCTTCTCCGCCATGAGCAAATGCCTGATTAAACAGGCCAAACCCTACGATAAGAATGACTGCGGCTATTGTTTTCTTCATTTGATTTCCTCTAGTTTTCCGCCAAGTTCCAGTTCCAGTGCGCCGCGTGCGTTTACCGCCTGTGCCAGCGCATCAAGAGCTTCATTCTCGCTGGTGAGTAATTTCTCACGCACCTGCCATACCTCCAGCGCATCGGCTTGGCCTTGGCGAAACATACTGCGAGTGAGTTCATACGATTTGCGGTATCCGGGGAGAATGCTATCAAAATAGCTATCGGCGCGGCCTTGCAGGGCGGTGGCACTCTGCTGCAATTCACCAATTAGGTCTTTTTGTGGTAGGTTTACGAATAAATCAGCCTCGGATTTAACTTGGCGCAGTTCTGCATTGGCGCGTTTGCGCTCGGCATCGTTCTGATTCCACAGCGGGATACGCAACGCCACACCGATACCATAAGATTTTTGATCCCCATCTGGTGAGCGGGAGTAAATCAGACGTGGCCCGATTTCTGGCAGTGCCGCATCCTGCTCTGCAACGCTTAAACGGCGTTCAGCAGCATCAATTCTGCTTTTTACTACATTACGCAGATTGGATTGCTCTTTAGCGAAGGTCAGGAGTTTTTCAGTATCCTCTGGCACGGTAACAAAAGCAGGGCGTTGTAACTCTGCCAGCTGATAGCTACGCCCCGTCAGGCGTGCCAAATTAGTACGCGCCTGCCGCAATTCTGCTTGGACGGCGTTGGCATCGGCGCGAAGTTTGGCGGCATCTGAAGAAAAGAGGTGCGAAGCGGCGGGGCTGGTTTGGCCTTGCCCCGCAGATGCGCTCACCAGCTTCTTCATTTTCTCGGCATCGTCAGCATAATTCTCATAGAGCTTTTTGCGCTCGGAAAGCAGCCATACCTGCGTGTAAAGCACGGTGGTTTCGTTGATGACTTTTAGAATTTCATATTTCTGTTCGGTGCTGGCGACATTGGATAAGGCTTCGGCATAGCCATAGCGTGCGCCGGAAAGCTGAGAGAATTTCAAAGGCTGGGTGAATTCAATATCTGTGCCTGTGCCGTTTTCACCGCTGGCGCGGGTGGCATCGATATTCATTTCTGGATTATCCAGCAGCTTAGTTTCTGTGGCATTTGCCAGCTTATCTTCATATTCTCGTTGTACACGGAACAGGCTGGTGTTTTTCTGCAAACCCTCTTTGATAACCTGATCGAGCGTGATGGATTCCGCCATTGCCTGAGTGGGCAATATCACCAGTGTCGCTATAAGTAATAATCGCTTCACGCTTTTCTCCTAATTCATAATGATGACGGCCTGCACTTATCTGCAAGCCGTCATATCATTGATTAATCGTTATTTGTTGAAATAGTCATAATTACGCTTTGCGGTGCGCTGTTGTGGGGTGGATACAAAATCGTAATCAGAATTTTTTGTAATGGTTGCGCCGTTGTTTCCACCTTTGCCAGCGAAATACTCCGCGTTGCTTTTAGCTAGACGCTGCTGTGGTGTTACAGCAAAATCATAGTCAGAGCTTTTCTGAACCGAAGCACTATTGCCAGTTTTCCCCTGCCAATATTCCTGCTGATTGTGAATGCGCTGTGGCTTTGATCCCAAAGGGTATGCGTTATCGTTTGCCTGTGCTGTGGATGCCGAAGCTATCAAGGCGATAAGCCCCAGCGTATAAAACATTTTCATAAACCAACTCCTGTAAGAGTGACGAGACTTATCAAATGATAAGTACCCACTATTACGAAGAGGAATTGGTCATCCCTCAAAAAATATCATCGTTTTTTGAAGATTTTTTCTTCCAGTAGCTTACGGGCGCGATAGACGCGGGTTTCAACGGTTTTTGATGTTACTCCAAGCAATTCCGCGCATTCTTCTTGTGTGCGGTCTTCCAGCGCAAAAAGTATTAACGCAGTCTTAAGTTTATGCGGCAGCGATTCGACGGATTGGTTGATATGCCGCACGGCCTGATTCGATTGCGCGATGGCTTCGGGGTCTGGTGCGACATCGGCAAAATCAAAGCCGGAATCCTCGTCATCCATTGAGAAGAAATGCACCAGCTTCTTCTTGCGTCCATGATCGCGGCAAAGATTGAGGGCGATCTGGAAAAGCCATGTCGAGAATTTGTATTCCGATTTGTAAGTGCTGGCCGAGAAATAGAGCTTGGTAAAAGTTTCCTGCACCAGATCATAGGCCACGTCTTCATCGCCGACATAGCGGCGTATAAACGCAAAAAGGCGGTGCTTATACCGCGCCATCAGCTCATTGAGGGCGGGATTCTCTCCGCCCTGCAACTTCTTAATTAGTTCCTGATCTGTGCATTCCTTCATGCCACCGCGCTTTATGGGTTATGAGTGAGCGCGTCAGTCGTAAGGCTATTCAACTTCTTTCGCTGTTCTGGTGTCAGCACGCTGTGCATTTCAAACAAATGCTCGAGCGTCACTTTTTGTAGTTCGCCCATCGCTGTATGAATTTTATCGACAGATTGTTGCACGCGGGGGGAGTAGTTGCCATCCTCGTTAATGGCTGTCGCCAGCTCACGGTTGGCTTGATGAATTTCTGCTTCCAGTGCCTTTTTGCGTTCTGCAAATCTTGCCTCAATCGGCTCCAGATTTTTGTCTTGCTCTGCCGTTATATTGAGTTGCTCATGTAGCCATTGATGTGGGTCATGGGGTGCTTTACCATGCCCCATAAATGAATTGCCCACCATCCAGCACGCGCCGAAGGCTAAAGCTGCGACAATCAGGCTGAGGCGGAGATCACGGTAAAATCGTTTCATAAACGCTCATAATTCGGGGTGATGGAAGCCAAAGCAATAATCTTTGGCTTAAAAACTTTGAAATTCAGCATTTCCACCGCATCTGGTGCAGGGGATTGCAATGTGCCAAGGCCGATGACAACGCCAAACACAGCGGCTATCATCACTGGTGCAAAACGGTGCTGCCTTGGAAAAAGAGATGCTACCAGCCCCTCAAGGAAGCCTACCGGCTGCTCAGATTTTTCCGCCACAATTCGCGCCCATACATCACTTTCCAGATGTTTTAGGTGGTTGCTGGCTGGCACTTCTTTTTTTAGAAAAGCCAGTATATTATCAATTCGCTTGGACATAAATACCTCGTTGTTATCTATACCCTAGTACGAACGAGTTATCCATATCCCTTAAAAAAATGTGTGAGTGCGAACCGAGGGTGCGAACTGCGAACCCGGATTTTTGGGCTATCGGTAGTAAAATGGCGCGGCTTTGCCCCCCGCATACGCATCATTGCGGGGTAGGACCCGTGCCGCTTTTGGGCGATGGGGAGGCCGCCGCACTTACCCACGCGGCGGCCTCCGGCGGAGGAAAGGAGTCACCACCGCTAACCTGCGCCGACCACCAGCAGCGCAGGTATGCCGTGCATCGTCAGATGATCCTTGGTTTCAGGCGTTCCTCGCGCTCACGCTGGTCTTGCTCGTGGTCGCGCTCTTGCCGCTGGCGGTCTTCGATGCTGTGTGCCATCGGCCTGATGCGATCCATCAATGCGCGGGTGGGTGCAAGAGCATCCTGCCATGCCAGCGCAGCCTCACTGGGTTCGGGGTGAGATGCTTCACCAAGCAGCGGCTGGTTGTTTTTGTAGCTGGCGAGGTTCGCATCCGCGTAACGGGTTCGAAGCGGCGTGTGATCCCAGATGGTGTGGAAGGTTCGCGCCACCTGCAGCACGTCCTGCAGCGGCGCGCAGAGATGCTTGAGTTCCGCATCCAGCGTATCCATGGCGTGCAGCGCGAACTCACGACAGGAGGTGATCAGTTGCGCGTGTGCGTCCACAATCGCATCCTCCTGATTGAGCTTCTTCTGGCGGAGGGATTTTGCTGCCGATTGTAGCTTGCGTTGCTCTGCGTGCAGTGTTTGCAACGCTTCCTGTGTTTTGGAGAGCTTGACGTTGTCGGGTTTACGTTTGAGTAGTGCATCCGCCTCCATATCACCCAGCGCATCTTCCAGCGTGGGGATTTCTTGCGTGATGGCGGAGAGCCTTTCTTCAACGCTGCTGATGGCGTAATCAATGCGACGGTTTTCATCCATCATATCGCCAGCGTGTTTCATGGCGGTGATGAGATAATCAGGTAGTGCGGGTTTGGTATAGTCGATGGTCATAAATGCCTCATGAGAAAAATGTTGGTAAAAAATATGCGTGATATTTTCATGAGGCGGCGCACGCGCAGAAGATTCATATATGCCTGCCAGTATGTTCTGGCTGGCATATATGTAATATAGGAACTGAGTGGACAAACTTATTTGAGGTATGTTTACCCTGCTGTAGACCAAGCCAAAGGCGGGTTTGCGGTATGTTTGCCCATACCAAAGAATAAGTTCGCCCTTGGGTAAACTTGTTTTCGTAACATTACAGCAGCTTAATGAGGGCAAACTTCCACCTATGTTGTATGTTTTACCGTCATGGCTTCGCGCGCGCATCATGCCGCACCTCCTGCATCATACTGCCAGCGATGCACCTCTTCATCACTCAGCGCAAAGACCTGACCACTGCGCGCACATCGGTAATGTGTCGGTAGATAGTGACGCTCGTCCTTCTCATGATGCATGCCTTCAACACAGAGATACCCGTATTTGGAGCGGGTTTTTGGCAGGTCATACTGCGCGGCATGTTCGTTGCTGATCAGACGGATATAGCCTTGCGTTTCATATTGGCGGATGAGCGCACGGATGGTTTTTCCTGCACCAAGCCCCATGCGTCCCGCCAGCGTGTCACTCAGTGATTCGGCGTTATACAACCTGCCGCATAGGGCTTCTTCGTAGAGGAAGGTGAGTATATTGTAGCGGCGACGCGATTGTTCTTCATCGTTACGTTGCCCCCATTGCTGGCGGATCAGGCGGATGTCATGTTGGTCAAACTGCTGCCACACACCGTCTTTTTTGATGAAGCTGCAGGTGGGCATCGGTGCGCCATAACGCAGATCAAACCAGCAGGTGATGCCGTGATGGTCGTCGTGCTTTGCCTTCCCCATCACGGTGAGTGCCGAGGGATAGGACAACATGGCGCCACCACCCGAAATCGCCGCCATCGGGTCTTCAGTGAGGGTTTTCTCGGTGATTTTATTGGTGTGATGTACCAGCACCAACCCTGCCTGCGGGTTGGTGAGCGCGAGCAGCTTTTCCAGCCGCAGCCGAAAGAACGCCACCAACTCGGCATTCACATCCCCACTGGCAAGCCCCGCCTGATAGATATTGCGGAAAGGGTCGAGCGCGATGATATCAACCTGATTGCCACAATGCTGATTCACTGCTTTGGCAATCGCCTCTACGCCAGATTCGTCCAGCTGAAAATGAAAGCGCGACGTCATCACCAGATTATCCAGCCCCGGCGTAAACGCCATCGCCTGATGTGCTGCGATATGGCGGTAACGCTCCTGTAGATAGGGCCGCTCCAGCTCTGCCTGTGCGTAGAAAATGCGTAACGGTCGGCTCACGCCAAAACACAAGAAATTAAGCCCCGCCGCCGCATGGCTGAATAGCGACAGTAAAAAATCGCTCTTGCCTACCTTGGGCGGCCCGGCGATTAGCCACAACCCACCCGGTGTCAGTATACGCGGGCTGATAATATCCTTTGGCAATGGCGCGGGATGTTGCAGCGAATGCCGCGCAGAGAAACATTCCACATGATGGTGCGTGGGCTGCTTCGGTGCGCCATGCTCCGCGCAGTGCTTCTGCCGTAGGCGATCAATCTCGGTCTGTACACGCGCTTCCGGCCATGGCGGTGACAGGCAGGCGGCGTTATAGGCGTGGATTTCTTCTTCGGCCTGCGCCTGTGTAATCTGTCCTTCATGCCAGCGTCTGAGCCAGTGACCAATCACACGGCTGATGCCTTCAAACCGCGTCCAATTATCCACCCCATGCTCGCGCACACGGTGCGTCAGCACGTTGTTGATGGTCGGTTTTGTGAGCAGCGCGGTGGGTGGTGGATGATCTCGCCATGGCATGGCAAGCGCACGTGACATCAAATCCGCCAGCTCATATTCATAGGCAGATTGCTCTGTGATATGCACGGATTTGACAGCACCGTGTTTGCGGTAAATAGACCCAGCGAGGCGAATGGGTTGATGCGCGGAGGAAAAATGTCTGTCACCTCCTGCTTTTTCTGCGAGCATGAGCCGTAGCGAGAGCAGCAGGCGCAAATGATCCGCTGAGGCTGGTTCTTTGAGTTTCCAGTAGAGATGGAGTTTTTTCTGGCCTTGTTCTGTAACGCCGCCTGATTCCACCACGAGTGATGGCGCGCCGATATGCTCGCACAGAAACAGGCGTTTCGACTCCACATCTCCATCGTCAATATCGACCAGCACGCACTGCATCTGCTGAATATCCGTCGCACCGGCCTTGCCACGTTCTGCGACCGTGCCGGGGATCACATAACACGCCAGCCCCTTTGACGAAGCCTGTTCACAAAACCGCAACACCGATATGTGCAGTTCGTTGCCACACGCGACCCAGTGCAGGTAGGGTTTTGCAGTGTCATTGCCTTTTTCTGAGAATGCGCGCAGTGCCACAGATCCGCTGCAGCCGGTGAACAGCAAATCAAGATGTGCTGCGAGTTGTT
>CAUJIC010000045.1 GCA_963205305.1 Pseudomonadota bacterium
GGCGATATTATTCACCGATGGGCGCGGCGTGGCCAAGGCGGGCGAAAGCCTCTTCGTACCCTATGACGACTCGCTGCGGGCGGATATCCTTGCCCTCATGCGCGGGGTGGGGGATGCGAAAAAAGTCGAGCAGTCTATCACGGATGTGCATATCCAGGCGGTCAACGCTTTGATAAATAAATCAAATGTTTCACGTGAAACATTTTCGCTCGTCGGCTTTCATGGGCAAACCATTCGCCACGCGCCGCATCAGGGCATCACTGTGCAAATTGGTGATCCGGCGCGCATGGCACGCGAGTTGGGCATTCCCGTGGTGGCGGATTTTCGCTCGGCAGATGTGAAAGCAGGCGGGCAGGGCGCGCCGCTGGTGCCGCTCTATCACGCGGCGCTGTGTGAACATTTGCCCAAGCCCATTATGGTGGTGAATATCGGTGGTGTATCGAACGCGACATGGATGGGCGCGAACGGCGAAATCATCGGCTTCGATACGGGGACGGGCAATGCGCTGATGGATGATTGGGTGCATAAGCACACAGGCCAGCGTTACGATAAGGATGGCGAGATTGCATCGCGCGGCGTGGCAGATAATGCGCTGGTGCGCGAATTTTTGGCGCACCCATTTTTCCTCGCGGATGCGCCCAAATCGCTCGACCGCAATCAGTTCGATGGTGTGCTTGAAAAACTCTCCCACCTCTCGCTCGAGGATGGCGCGGCGACACTAACCAGCATGACTGCCGCCACGATTGGCCTCTCCTTCGGTGCCGTGCTGGCCAACCCCACGCGCGTGCTCATCTGCGGGGGTGGGCGTAAAAACACGCATCTCATGGGCTTGCTGAAAACCTGCGTCAACGCGCCTGTCGATGCGGTGGAGGCAGTGGGTTGGGATGGTGACATGCTCGAAGCGCAAGCCTTCGCCTACCTCGCCGCGCGCAGCGTACAAGGCTTGCCGCTCAGCCTGCCGACAACGACAGGGGTGAAGGAGCCGATGACAGGTGGAGTGTTGTTTAAACCCTAAATTCAGCCAACCTAAATCGGCAAATCTGCTGGCAATTGGCGACGCTTCCTATCAGGGCGGATGCGCGGACGATCTTTGAACTCCGCCAGTTTGCGGGCAATGAATTCATCGGTCGTGTTCGTCAACGCTTCCATCTGCGTACGGTAGTAATGGTCGGCGCCGGGGATGACTTTATATTCCACGTTGGTGCCTTTTTGCGCGCGCAGTTTGTCGACCAATGTTTGCACCGCAGGCTCGCTCACAATATCATCGCGGTCACCTTGGGTGATGAGGCCATGCGCGGGGCAGGGGCTAAGGAAGCTGAAATCATACATGTTCGCAGGCGGCGAAATCGCAAGGAAGCCCTCAATCTCAGGGCGACGCATCAGCAGTTGCAGCGAAATCCACGCGCCGAACGAAAAGCCACCAATCCAGCAGCTCGATGCATCGGGGTTCTGGAGCTGCACCCAGTCGAGCGCGCTTGCGGCATCCGTCATTTCGCCGATACCATCATCGAATTTACCCATGCTACGACCAACGCCGCGGAAGTTGAAACGTAGCACCGAAAACCCCGCGCGCGCGAAGCTGGTATACATGCGATAAGCGATTTTGTTATTCATGGTGCCGCCATAAAGCGGGTGCGGGTGCAGCACCACCGCAACGGGCGATTGTTTATCGGGGTTGTGGTGGTAACGGCCCTCAATGCGGCCTTCGGAGCCTTGGAAGATGACTTCAGGCATTCATAACTCCTTCAATTTGCAACAAAACGCGGGCTTCGCGTAATGGTTGACCCTTATACTTGGTTTCCCCTATGATACGCGAAATGATTAAATCGCAGGAAACGCTTGGGATTGGGTGGTAGCACCAAATGCCTAGCGGATACAAGATGTTTGTTACTAACCCGCGGTTATCCTTCGCTCTGGCTTGGGATAACGCACGAAGGATACCGAATGGCCAGTATCGGCGCAGAACTAAAATCTATCGTCATGTTTCGTGACCCAGCGGCGCGCTCGCGGCTCGAGGTGGCGCTGACCTATGCGGGGTTTCATGCCGTGCTGCTCCATCGCCTCGCGCATGCGCTTTGGAACATCAAACTCAAACTCATCGCGCGCGTTGTCGCTGCCATCAGCCGCTTGCTGACAGGGGTCGAGATTCACCCTGCCGCCGTGATTGGCGAGTATTGCTTCATCGACCATGGCGCGGGCGTGGTGATTGGTGAAACCGCCGTCATCGGCAATCGCGTTACGCTCTATCAGGGTGTCACGCTGGGTGGCATGAGTTCCGATAAAGTGAAGCGTCACCCCACATTGGGCGATGATGTGGTGGTGGGTGCGGGCGCCAAACTGTTAGGGCCTATTACTATTGGCAATGGCGCGCGTATCGGCGCGAATGCAGTGGTGCTTAAGGATGTGCCGGCTGGCGAAGTGCATGTGGGCATCCCCGCCCGTGTTCGCCCCGCCGATGGCCAGCCCGATAGTACAACATTGCTAGCGCGCGTCGCAACGTTAGAAGGTCGCCTTGCCGCACTCGAAGATTCAATGGGTGTAACCACCGTTACCACACCACGCGACGAGCAGTTCGACGCATGAATACGACTTCACACATGCTTCCGCCTAAGGAATTCGTAAATCAGTTAGTAGCGATTCTATCAGAAGCCAATAATTTGCCTGAAGCGGCTACCAGACAATTTATTGAAGAAACGGAACGTCATGGAAGTCCTGAGGGGTTTTCGAAAAACAAGCCTCAGTTATATAATTACCTTGAGAATGTTATGCATAAAGCAAAGGATGTTCGCGATAGAATCGAAGGTATTGAATATTTTTTCAAAGATGACGATAGAAAACACTTCGGACCATATGAGTATCTTGTTCAAGCTCAGGGAACCTTGGCTGAAGCTAGGAAACGTTTTGTTAGACTGTTTGAGTCATCAGCGGAATATACCATGATTGACTCTCAGCTCAAACCTGATCACAAGCAGTTTCTTGAAGCTATGTCTCAATGTGAGGAATTAGCTAAGAGCCAGCTTGCGCTTGCTGGAGTTGCTATGGAAGGACGAAGCAATGCGCGTTAACTTCATCATTGGAGGGCAACAATGATTCTCTCTACCAAAGGCCGCTATTCGGTGATGGCGATGGTTGATTTAGCCACGCAGCCAGCGGGTAAACCCGTGGGGCTCGCCGCGATTGCTGAACGTCAGGAAATTCCGCTGGCATACCTAGAGCAAATTTTTGCACGCCTTAAAAAAGCGGGTATTGTGAAATCCGTACGTGGCCCTGGTGGCGGCTACACACTGGGCAAACCCGCGAACGAAATGTCGATCGCCGAAATCATGTTCGCCGCCGACGAGCCGATGAAAATGACCCGCTGCGAAAGCGATAGCCACAATGGGTGCATGGCTACTAAAGCCCGTTGCCTAACCCATGATTTATGGGAGGGGCTCACTGCCCAAATCCGACTCTATCTTGGCTCCATCATGCTGGCCGATGTGTGTGAGCGCCGCGTGCAGCAAAAATTTCCCCGCGCACATGCTACGCCGGAGTTGATGATGTTCGCCAAAATGCTTGATGATAAACGGAAGAATGTGTGATGATTTACCTCGATTACAACGCAACCTCGCCCCTGTTGCCCAGCGTAAAAGACGCGATGGATGCGCTTGGCACAGCGCCGATGAACCCCGCCTCCATCCACAGTGCAGGGCGGGCGGCGAAGAAACATTTGGAAGATGCACGCGCCACCATTGCATCCGCCGTGAGCGCCTTCCCGAATGAAGTATTATTCGTCGGCAGTGGAAGTGAAGCCAACAATATGGTGCTGCGCGCCTTTGCGGGCACGCATGCGCTGCTGGTGTCATCGACTGAGCATGCATCAATCGCCAAAACCGCCAGCATGCTTGGTGGGGCGGTGATTCCTGTCGATGGCAATGGCGTGGTGAAGTTGGATGTGCTGGAGCAAATGCTAAGCGCGCTTGGCGGCAAGCCAGCGCTTATTTCCATCATGCTCGCCAATAACGAAACGGGCGTCATTCAGCCGATTGCCGAGGTGGTAAAAATCGCCCGCGCGCATGGGGCGCTGGTGCATACGGATGCGGTGCAGGCGCTCGGTAAAGTCGCGGTCGATTGGGGATTGCTCGGGGTCGATATGCTCACCCTGTGCGCGCACAAAGCGGGCGGGCCCGTGGGGGCAGGGGCACTGCTAATCCGCAATGATTTGCCCATCAAGCCATTCATCGTCGGCGGTAAGCAGGAATTGAGCCGCCGCGCAGGCACCGAGAATGTGCCTGCCATTGTTGGCTTCGGGCAGATGGTGAAAGAAGTGGCCGCATGCCCCGATGCCGCGAAGTGGTTAGAATGGCGCGAATGGTTGGAGAAAGAATTATTAAGCGCCGCGCCTGATGCGGTGGTGTTTGGTGCGGGTGCGCTGCGCTTGCCCAATACGCTCAATATCAGCATGCCGAACGTGAAAAGCGAAACGCAGATGATGAATTTCGACCTTGCAGGCTTTGCGGTGTCGGCGGGTTCGGCCTGTTCCTCGGGACGGGTGGCGGCTTCGGCTAGTTTGCTTGCCATGGAGATTGCCCCCGAAATTGCCGAATGCGCACTGCGTATTAGCTGGGGTTGGGCCACCACGCGCGAGGAGATGGAATCCTTCGCAGCGGCGTGGAAGGCGATGGTTCAGCGGCTCAATAAAAAGGCGGCTTAACTTAAGCGCCTATTTCTGGTGATGTGCCGGCCGAACGTGAGGCGGTTACTTTATCACGGAATTTCGTGGATTCGGTATTATCAGGCATTTTACCTTTCATCGCATCATCAAGTGCTTTTGCGATGATTTCTTCGCGCTGCTTTTTGGTATAATTATTTGCTGGATTGTTAGCATCTGCAATGGTTGTTTCTAAGTAGGCCTCCCGCTTGGTTTCTTCTGCCTTGTTGGCAGTAAAAAACCCATAAGCTGCGCCGATAATAGCGGTGACACCAGCAGTTTTTAATGCAAGACTGGTCGATACTGCTCTACGCTTTGAGGTGAGCTTGCTTATGCCATTCTCTAGGAGTGCGGCAAGGCCAATTACGCCCGCACCTAAAGCTCCGCCAAATGCTGCGTTTTTAATACGATCGCCAATCGTTGTTTCTGGTTCTTTGTGTTCCATACTCTTACAATAACCAATAATAATCAGGCAAGGTATGAAGATTTGATGACAATGTTCTGATAGTCCCACGCCACTACTTGCGAATCACTCGCAAGTGCGCGTAAATACTGTGTTTTATGGGTTTATCACCCCTTGATAATTGTTGACTATGGGACTATGTTATTCTACATCGCGAGCAACAAGGCGCGTTTTAAGGAAAACATCATGACCCAAGTGCTAGCATTCAAGCCAGAAAATGCATCGAAGATGCCTATCTTCATGGATTACCAATCCACCACGCCGTGCGACCCGCGTGTGCTCGAGAAAATGCTACCCTATTTCACCGAGAAATTCGGCAACCCGCACTCGCGCAGCCATGCGTTCGGCTGGGAGGCAGAGGAGGCGTGCGAACTAGCGCGTGCGCAAGTCGCACGGTTGATCAATGCCGATGCGAAAGAAATTATTTTTACCAGCGGCGCAACCGAGAGCAACAACATTGCCCTCAAGGCCGTTGGTGCTTTCTATAAGAGCAAAAAGAACCACATCATCACCGTGGTGACCGAACATAAATGCGTGCTCGATAGCGCGCGGCATATGGAGATGGAGGGGTTCGAGGTGACCTATCTGCCCGTCATGCAAAATGGGCTGATTGATTTGGACGTGCTGAAAGCTGCCATTAAACCAAACACGCTGATGGTGAGCGTGATGGCCGTGAATAACGAACTGGGCGTGATTCAAAACCTCACTGAAATTGGCAAAATCACCCGCGCACAGGATGTGTTCTTCCATACCGATGCGGCGCAAGCGTTCGGTAAAATCCCGCTCGATGTCGAGGCGATGAATATCGACCTGCTCAGCATTTCGGGCCATAAAATTTATGCTCCTAAGGGCATTGGCGCGCTGTATGTGCGTCGCCGCCCACGCATTCGTCTCGAGTCGCTGTTTAGCGGTGGCGGGCAGGAACGCGGCATGCGCAGCGGCACCTTGCCAACCCCACTCGTCGTTGGTCTTGGCGAAGCGGCACGCATCGCAGGAATCGAAATGGCGGATGAACATGCGCGTGTCACGCGGCTGGCCAATAAGTTTTTAAAAGCAGTTATGGATGACGTCCCTGACGTCTATTTGAACGGCGACCGCGAACAGCGCATCCCTGGCTGCATCAATCTCAGCTTTGCCTATATCGAGGGCGAGAGCATGATCATGGCGATTAAAAATCTCGCCTGTTCCAGCGGCTCGGCCTGCACCAGCGCATCGCTTGAGCCTTCGTACGTGCTACGCTCCATCGGCGTGGGCGAGGAGCTGGCACATACCAGTATTCGCTTCGGCATTGGCCGCTTCACCACCGAGGCAGAGATTGACGAGGCGATTCGTATTGTATCGGGCAGCATCGATAAACTCCGCGCCATGAGCCCGCTGTGGGAAATGGTACAAGAGGGCGTGGATATTAGCAAAATTGAGTGGGCGGGGCACTAGGTCATGCAGATCGCCCATGCAGCAAATGCCGCCGCCAAGCGCTATCGTCCAGTGGTATGGGGCAATAAACGCAAACTGCCCGACGATATCAAGAATCGTGCGGACATGCTGGCATCCTTATTTGTGCGCGAATCGTTCGATAAGGTAACGGATAGTCTGAATGTTTGGATGGATCATGACGTGCGTAATGAGGCTTTTCGCTTGATAAAAGAATACGGCATGGTCGCGTCATATGGTTTTGATGGTGACAGTTCCCAGCAAAGCACCCAAGCCATAATGTTTGAGGCTTCTGTGCTTGTGCATATGGCAGCTGTGGCAGTGGTCGAACAGGAAATAGAAAACGGCGTCCGCTACGCAGACGACAAAACAAAGCCCGTCATGCTCAGTGTTATGCCGTTGGTATATAAAAATATGATACGCCTTCATGAGCGCAAGGCTAATCCCGGCGATACCGGTTTTGAAAGATAAGTGGAGAAGAGAAATGGCCTACAGTGAAAAACTCCGCGCCATGTGCCCACTTTGGGAAATGGTACAAGAGGGCGTGGATATTAGCAAAATCGAGCGGGCGGCGCATTAGAGATGTCTATTTGTCCAGAAGATGAAGAAGTAATTGCGGCAAGAGTATCAGCTATGAAGGCTGTGATTGAAGCGGATAGAGGCTATCCCAATCTTCTGAATTGGATAAAAAATAAGCTAGGCATGTTTGGTCAGGTTAACGAGAAGCAACAACGCGAGATTAATAGCAGTCTAAATCTTGCGCTGCGAAATGTGGCTCGAGAGGATATAATTAATGATGAGCCAGAGCCAAAGTCACTCGATGCGGGCTTACTAGCTAGGCTTAAAGTATCATTGGATAGCATGTCGCAGACTACTGCAATGTTTGATGCATTGATTGAAAGAAATTCTAAAGGAGAAAGTCATGGCCTATAGTAAAAAACTCCGCGCCATGGGCCCACTATGGGAAATGGTGCAAGAGGGCATGGATATTAGCAAGATCGAGCGGGCGGCGCATTAGAGATGGGCAAGAGATATCAGGATATTGTGTCCGGTTATGCACCTCTGGTTAGGGATGCAAGCCAAGAAATAAGCGATGCTCAGATAGAGCGTGCTGGACAAATATCGGTATTGCTTTTGCACGGTTGTCCTGAAGCCGATCTGAAAGCTGACCAAAGAGTTATCGATGAAGCCATAAGACTAGTTGAAGAAGAGGGTGCTATACACGCTTCGAGTCAAAATCGCTTTAATGGTATAGCTCAGGACGAGATAAACGCTGTAATACATTCGGCTACATTAGTGGTTGCTGAAAGAGAAATAGAGAGAAAAAAACCATTCGATACAGCCAATTTAGGCGACGTTATGATTAAAACGATGCAAGAACTTTTTAGAGGAAAGCAAGCTGTGCGCGCGAGTTCAAAAAGTGCAGCGGGCTTTCAACGATAACAGATTTAGGAGCAAACCATGGCCTATAGCGAAAAACTAGTCGATCACTACGAAAACCCGCGCAATGTGGGGAGCATGGATAAGGACGACGACCATGTCGGCACCGGCCTTGTCGGCGCGCCCGCCTGCGGCGATGTCATGAAATTACAAATCCGCGTCAATGATGCGGGGGTGATTGAGGATGCACGCTTCAAAACCTTCGGCTGTGGCTCGGCAATTGCCAGCAGCTCACTCGTCACCGAATGGGTGAAGGGCAAGCATGTCGATGAGGCAATGACGATTAAAAACACCCAAATCGCCGAGGAATTGGCACTGCCGCCCGTGAAAATTCACTGCAGCGTGCTCGCCGAGGATGCGATTAAAGCGGCGATTTCCGATTATAAGGCGAAACACGACAAGGACGAAGTGAAGGCAAGCTAGTGGCATTACCATCGACTACATCGAAGGCTGTTTCCATCACCGACGCGGCGGCGACGCAGGTGGCTGCATTGCTCGCCAAACGCGAGAAGCCAAGCGTGGGTATCAAAGTGGGCATCCGCACCCGTGGTTGTTCGGGGCTTTCCTACACGATTGAATACGCGGATGAGATTGGCAAATTCGATGAGGTAATTGAGGATAAAGGGGTGCGCGTGCTGATTGACCCCAAAGCCGTGATGTTCCTGATTGGCACGCAGATGGATTTTGTCGACGATAAGTTCAAAAGCGGATTTGTGTTTAATAACCCTAATGCCAAGGGTAGCTGCGGCTGTGGCGAGAGTTTTAGCGTCTAAATTAACAGCCCATGCCCCCCACGCATTATTCATTTGGCAGCGGTTTCGTTTCGCCCTATAAAACCGCGTTCATAAGCTTCAAGGACCACCCATGACCGCAAGCAACAGCTTCGCATCCAAATTCAAACCGATGATGATTTCGGGCAAGGAAGTATTGCCAATTATCGAAGGCGGTAAGGGTGTGGGCGCCAGCAATGGCCGTAGCGCTGGGGCATTCGCGGCGGCGGGTGCAGTGGGCACCATTTCGGCCGTGAACCAACTGGAATATGATGCGGCGGGGAATGTGATTCCGCTCGTGTATCATGGTAAAACGCGCGTCGAAAAACACCGCGAGCTGGTAGAAAATGGCATCCGCGCGGGTATCCAGCACGCCAAAATGGCGCACGAAATTAGTAACGGCCAAGGCCGCATCCACATCAATATTCTGTGGGAGATGGGTGGCGCCGCCGAGGTGATGGAAGGAATTCTGGAAGGCGCAAAAGGCCTCATCCACGGTGTTACCTGTGGTGCGGGCATGCCTTACCGCCTGAGTGAGCTGGCCGCGAAGCATAACGTCTATTATCACCCCATCATTTCCTCGATGCGCGCCTTCCGTGCGCTGTGGAAGCGTTCCTACTCCAAATATACCGAGCAGCTCGGCAGCGTGGTCTATGAAGATCCGTGGCTGGCGGGCGGGCACAATGGCCTGAGCAATGGCGAAGACCCCACACGCCCCGAGGATCCGTATCCGCGCGTGGCGGAGTTGCGTAAATTCATGAACGAAGTGGGCTTGCACCATGTGCCGATTGTGATGGCAGGTGGCGCATGGCACTTAGGTGATTGGGAGCATTGGCTCGACAATCCTGATATTGGTTTGGTGGCCTTCCAGTTTGGCACGCGCCCGTTGCTGACCAAGGAAAGCCCAATCCCCGAAGCGTGGAAAGAGCGCCTGATGACGCTGAAAGAGGGCGATGTATTCCTCAACCAATTCAGCCCCACGGGGTTTTATTCGTCAGCGGTCAACAACAGCTTCATCAAGGAGCTGCGCGCGCGCAACGAGCGGCAGATTCCGTTCAGCACGGCGCCTGAGGGATACCGCACCGAGGAATATGGCTTCGGCCCACGCAAGCGCCCGCACTATGTCACGCCCGAGGATTTGGAGCGCGCGAATCAGTGGACGGCGCTGGGCTATAGCGAGGCCATGAAAACACCCGATGATACGCTGATGTTTGTGGCGCCCGAGAAGGCTGCCGAAATTCACCAAGACCAAGTGGATTGTATGGGCTGCCTCAGCCATTGCCGCTTTAGCAACTGGAAAGACCACGACGATTACACCACGGGTAAAAAGGCCGACCCACGCAGCTTCTGCATTCAAAAATCGCTGCAGGAAATTGTTCGTGGTGGCGATATTGAACATAACCTGATGTTCAGCGGCCATAACGCCTACAAATTCGCGACCGACCCGTTCTATAGCAACGGCTTTGTGCCGACGGTGGGCGAGCTGGTGGAACGGATTATGACGGGGGCTTAGGAGGCTTGCACACCAAAGTCGCCCCTCGTTCGCGTGGAGTGCTTTGAAGTGGAAATAATGCCAAAAATTGCTTGGGGGCTAATTAAACATCGTATGGCATTAAGATGCTCTAGCTAAGTCAGTTAATTCCATTATTTACGCCAAGCACATACGCTCGCCTAGCTCTATCTTCAAATCCTTCGCCTCCCTTTAAATAGAGAACCTCGCCGCGTTTCGCTAGGAGCTTTGCGGCATGTTCGCCGACAGCTTCTTTACTTTCTGTTCTTAATTCGGCGCAGACATCAGTGGTAAGATTGTGAGTTACCAATGGGTCTTCGAAAGCTGCTGCTACTTCTCCGAGAGAGTATGCCAAGTCACCCTTGTTATAATAGCGTACATAGTCGACTCCATCACCGATAGCTTTAGTCATGCGCCCGATACCGCGGGCTGCTTGAATTGGTAAGTTTATTACCCTTGCAGTTAGTTTGACTGGGTGCAGCATATGTCCTGCAAGTTGTGCGGCAAATTTGGGGTGTTCCTTGAGGTGAGCGCACTGTTCTGCAAGCGACATTTCTTGGAACGCGCTGGCTACGACGCTTCGGCCATTAACACCAGCAGCCTGACCCGCATGCCATAATTCGAAATTTACGCGTGCTGCTCCAAAAATTGGTGATTCCTGGGCGGCTACTAGCTTCATGCGATTAGTAAGAAAATCTGCATGTAGTGTTTTCGAAGGCAGTTCACTCATAATGTCGGCGACCAACTCTTCACTGAACGCCTTTAATCCCTTGCAATGCCTAAGGACATGCTCATCAAGCTTGGCTCTAAATACTGCTTTGTACATTTCGCCAAGGCGATGGTTATTAAAAAATACAGGCATTGGTGCTCCCCTAATCAACGCGTTTGGTGTACGATAGAGGAAATTGAAGTCGGTTTCGTGACAGTTCAATGACAATTGTATGACAATTACTCGTCGAACACTTCCTCGCGTTTAACGCCCCAAATATCGGCTTTGCGTATCCAGCCTTCGCGGCCACTGATTTCCATTTCGCACCAATCGGGTTCGCAGCGCTTCACTTCACCAACCACGGATTTTGCCGCGCGGATGACGGGGGCGCTAGTGGCATCGGGTTTTGCATAGAGGTTTTGCGACTTGCCAACGATGATGGCGGTGCGTTTGCCGTCGATCATGCCCTTATGTACCCAGCCACTCGCGCCTTCGTAATCGGCAATTTTGCGCCAGTGGGCGAATTCTTCCACTACTTGAACAGGCAGCCCTAAGCGCTTGTAAACATACTGAGTTGGGTAGCGCTTGCCGGGGCCCACGCGCACATTCACCTCAGCCGATTTCAGCGACACATAACGAGGGATGGGCAGGTTGGATGGATTCAAAATCGAGGAATCCACCTCGGCATGGGCGAGGGGGGCTGCAAGCAGTATGAGCATGGCGAGCGCGCGTTTCATACCGTGTTTATAGCACTCGCTCGCGGCGCGGCCACCAAAATTATTAATTTTAGTTTACACCGCAAATGGGGCAATCCGCATCGCGGCCAAGGCTGCTTATGCGCTGCTCCAGCGTATGGGCATCATAGCGCACCAGTTTGCCAACAAGGGCAGGGCGGCCAAGGAGTGTGTTCACTACCTCCAGCGCCTGCATGCTGCCGATAATGCCCGCCAGCGGGCCGATGATGCCCGATTCGCGGCAGGTGTTGGCCTCGGGCGCATCGGGGTGGGCGAAGCAGTGGTAGCAGCCAGTCTCGGGCGCGAGGTGCGGGGCATCAGGCCGTGCGAGCGACCGCGATCAAGACTTCGCATCTGGGTGCGCATGAATGTGCGCATAGATGCCAAAAACTCTATGTGCGACATTGGTTTATGGAACAATTGATGTTCGCATGAGTGCCTCAATGTTCGATCAACCTCACCAGTTCGAGC
>CAUJIC010000046.1 GCA_963205305.1 Pseudomonadota bacterium
CCTTGCGCCGCCCGCCCCCTGCCGGTAAAGGCCGCCCCCTGCCAAGGGCAAGCCGCTTTAGCTCAGCCGGTAGAGCACATCATTCGTAATGATGGGGTCAGGTGTTCGAGTCACCTAAGCGGCACCATTTCCCTCAGAAAATTGCCAAAATAAAAATCCGCGAGCATTTCTGCTGCGCGGATTCAAATGTCATCTTTAAGTTACCACACCTCGGCATGGTGCCGGGAGTTGTAATCGCCTAAATACGAGCGCAGGCCTATTCCCCTTTCGGGTATTGTATTGAGCCTACTCCCGACGCATGAGCGTGCGGAAGCAGGGCTTTGTGATACGAGCCTACTTTAAAAACTTAATCGCAGTATTTAGGGGATTACAGCCCCCTCGGGGGATACGATAAAATGTTGAGCAATCAATGTCAAAGCAATCAGCCAACAATTCGTCTGTCGACATGCAGTAAGACTTCGGCCTGCTGAAGCTGTATTCTCTTGATTTCAAGCTCCTGCTTCCGCAGATCGAGGACGATATCTTTCATCGCCTCGGTGATGGCGAATTTGATATCCTTCTCGGTCAGCTCGATATGGGTACATTTGCTGCAGAGCTTGTCCTCAAATACCTGCTCTATCTTGCAAAGCACGCATTCGCTCAAATGCTGAAGGTCATAGGGGCTGAGGCTATAAAAATGATCGGCGAATTTTAAATAAGGATTTTCCATGGTCTACTCCTGTGATATGGTTGATGAAATTCCCCAAACTGGGGAATAACCATATTCACGAGCCGACAACCCATAATTGATATGGATAAGGTTTGTGCAACTTATTGGTTTGTCGCTGCCCTTACAAATCCTCGTGTTTCACATCGAATAGTGTGTTTGTTCAAGCGGCTGACATCAAAGCGATTAAATGGCTCATCCAGATTTCCCAGCGTCTTTCCGGCTCTAAAATTCTGCACATAATAGGTGCCGCAAAATCCAAGATTTTCCAGATGTTTCAATATGAAATTGATGTCTTCTTCATCCAGCAGGTCAGCGTGGACGGTGGTACGGATTTCAAGCGGAATGCCAGACGCGATAAGTAGCCCCAAGGATCGCTCGAACAGCGCGTAACCATCAAATCCGGTGATGCTTTGGAACAGATCGGGCGGTGCTTTGTAATCCAGTGCCACATAATCAATCAGCTGCTCGCCGAGCATTTTCTCCAACATCTCAGGATTCGTGCCGTTAGTATCCACCTTCACCTTGAAGCCGAGCGACTTAAGATAACGTGCAAAATCGGGAAGCTGCGCGCTCATCATGCACTCACCGCCGGAGAGCACCACGCCTTCGAGCAGGCCTTTGCGTGACTCGAGAAATTCGGTCACCTGCGCGGACGGCAATTTGGCAAGTTCTCCCTTCACCAGCTCAGGATTATGGCAATAGCTGCACGCCATATTGCACCCGGAGAACCATAGAATACAGGCGGTATGCTCAAGGTAATCCTGAAAGGTAAAGGGAGTGATGCTCGTGATGGGGAGCTTGTTTAATGCCCGCTGCAACACGCACTCTCCGTGGTAAAGAGCGGCAGGTGCGGTGACGCATTTTCTTTGAAATGCTTGCGCTCCTTATGCTCACCTTTCTTGCCGAGATTGAAGCTGGCCACCGGGCGGTGATAGCCCATCACCCGCGTCCACACGAGCGTCTCCTTGCCACAGTCGGGGCAATGGGATTGCTCACCCGTGAGATAGCCATGGGTTTCGCACACCGAGAACACAGGCGTGATGGTGATGTAGGGCAAGCGATAATTCTCGATCACCTTGCGCACCAGCCGTTTGCAGGCTTCGCCAGAGGAAATCTGCTCGCTCATATAAAGGTGCAGCACGGTGCCGCCTGTATATTTGCATTGCAGTTTATCCTGCAGGTTCAGCGCCTCGAATGGGTCTTCGGTATAGCCCACGGGAATCTGCGTAGAGTTAGTGTAGTAGATATTCTCCTCGCAGCCCGCCTGGATGATGGCATTGCCATAAGCCTTGCGGTCTTCTTTGGCAAAGCGGTAGGTGGTGCCTTCGGCGGGTGTCGCTTCGAGATTGTAGAGATGCCCCGTTTCCTCCTGAAATTTCTTCAGCTCCACGCGCATATAATCGAGAATCTCCTCGCAGATTTTCATGCCGCGCGGATCGGTGATATCGTAGGTATCGCCGGTGAAGTTACGCACCATCTCATTCATGCCATTCACACCAATGGTACTGAAATGGTTGCGTAAATGCGGCAGGTAACGACGTGTATAGGGGAACAGGCCGCGATCATACATTTCCTGAATGAACACGCGCTTTTTCTCCAACGTCGATTTGGCGAGAGTCATCAGCCGTTCGGTTTCCTGAATCAACCCAAGCATATCGCCTTTATAACGGTGGCCAAGCCGTGCCATGTTGAGTGTCACCACGCCAATCGAACCTGTCATCTCCGCCGAGCCGAACAGGCCGTTGCCGCGTTTCATCAGCTCACGCAAATCAAGCTGCAAGCGACAGCACATGCTGCGCACCGCGTGCGGCGCATAGGCATCGGGGTTCTGCACTTTTTCGCCCTTATCGTTCAGCATATACTGGCTGCCGACGAAATTTTGGAAATACGAGCTACCAATTTTGGCGGTGTTCTCGAACAGTGCCTTGGCGACTGGGCTTTCCCAATCGAAATCCTCCATCACATTGACGGTTGGAATCGGGAATGTGAACGGCTGGCCGTGCGAGTCACCCTCGGTCATCACCTCGTAGTACGCGATGACAATTTGCTCCATCTCCGGCTGGAAATGTTTGTACGTCATGTCTTCGAGGTTGGTGGCGCCACGTTTAGCTGCTTCCGCCAGAATTTCGGGATCATCAATATCACGGAACAGGTGGGTACAGTTCGCGGTCGGGAAGTTATCACGCAGATCTGGCGGCACGGTGATGTCGAGCGTGATGTTGGTGAACGGGCTTTGCCCCCAGCGCGCAGGCACATTCAGGTTATAAACGAACTGGCGGATCGCCTTTTTGATTTCGATGAAGGGCAGCCTGTCTTTGAACACATAAGGTGCAAGATAGGTATCGAACGAGCTGAAGGCTTGCGCACCCGCCCATTCGGATTGGAGAATACCGAGGAAGTTAGCCATCTGCCCCAACGCTTCGCGGAAATGGCGCGGCGGACGGCTGGAAACCTTGCCTGCAACGCCGTTAAAGCCCTCATCGAGCAGCGCGCGCAAGCTCCAGCCCGCGCAATAGCCAGTAAGGCAATCGAGATCGTGAATGTGGTAATCGGCACGGCGATGCGCCTGACCTTCTTCGGGCGAATAGACATTATCCAGCCAGTAATTGGCGATGATTTTGCCTGCCGAGTTATTGATCAGCCCCGCATTGCTGTAGCTGGTGTTTGCATTCGCATTCACGCGCCAGTCATGCTGCAAAATATATTCTTCAACGGCTTGTTTGCAGCTCACCAGCGTGTCCTGCGCGGTGGCGCGATTGCGGTTCAGGATGAATGATTTAAGGGTTTTAACGTAACCTGCTGCTGCCAACTCGTCCTCGATCACGCTTTCCATCGCGCTATCGGCCAGCGCTTCTTTCGAGGTGGAGAGTAATGACATGAACGCATCGAAACTGCCTTCGCTCGATGCCGCAAACGCCTCCTTCAGGCTCGCATGTAACGAGAGTGAAAATACATTCGGCTTCTGAGCAGCGGGCTGCAGCGCGCGCGGCAATTGGGTAGTGGTGGGCGTTGGTGTGGCAGTTTCGGTTGGTTGCATAGAATCCCCCTTGTTTTGACTATATGTTGGTGCTTTAGGCGGAGCTGATACTACATCTTGTGTCTAATGGGTGCATTTGACTCAGATCAAGTTCTCTAAAAAAGGGATAAACGGTGTGACATTTCCTCTAAGATATTGGTTTGACTTCGATATGCTCGCCGAAGGATTTCAGCATCCCGACCGTTTGCTTCAAGTCGTCATAGGTAGTGCGGGGGTTGATCGTGCACATGCGCAGCACATGTTTGCTGCCAAGGATGGTTGGGCTGAGCATCGCATAGCCAGAATAGATGATGTCTTGCGCAATATGATTATTCAGTTCGTTCAGCGACGGTTCATCCAACCCATCTGCGCGGTAACGGAAAGTGATGATGCCCATCTGTGCGGGCGTGATAATTTCCCAGCAATCATCGTTGCGTAGTAGCGATTCGACAATTTCGGCGTTCTCTATGCCCTTGGTGATGGCCGCACGGAACGCGTCCACGCCGAAGGCCTTGAGCGACAGCCAGAGCTTGAGCGCACGGAATCCACGTGTCAGCTGCACACCGTAATCACAGAAATTGATCTGCTCGGCGCATTGCTCATTGAGCTTCAGATATTCCGCCGAGAAGCGGAAGGTGTTTTTCAGATGCTCGCGGTTGCGCACCAGTACGCAGCCGATCTCATAAGGCTGGAACATCCATTTATGCGGGTCAATGCCCAGCGAGTCTGCCAGCTCTATACCTTCGAGCACTTTGCGTCCGCGCTCAGTAATGGCTGCGCTACCACCATACGCACCGTCCACATGCAGCCACAGGCCTTCGGCTTTGCAAAACGCGGAGAGTTCCTTGATAGGATCAGCCGCACCGGCGTTGGTGGTTCCGGCATTGGCCACCACGCAAAATGGCACCAGCCCTTGCAGCCGATCCGTCGCGATCTGCTGGCGCAATGCATCCACTGAAAGGCGGAAGGTCGCGTCGGAGGCAATCTTGCGAAGTTGGAACTGCTGGAAACCCAGAATCTTGAGACCTTTGGCTACGGATGAATGGGTTTGATCCGAGAAATACACCGTGGCGTTGGTGGTATTGCCTGCCAACATCACATGCCGTGCCACCGCTAGCCCTGTCATATTCGCCATCGAGCCGCCGCTGACAAATAACCCGCCTGCATCTTGCGGAAAGCGGAATAGCTCACGCAGCCACTCAATGGTAGTGACTTCGATCTGCGCCACACCGGACGGGCCGATAAATGCCCCGCTGAAGACGTTAAATGAGGAAGCAATCGCATCTGCCATCGCGCTGACAAAGTTGCTTGGCCCCGGCACGAAGGCAAAATAACGCGGGTGATCCAGATGCGTCATCTGGTCAAACACATGGATTTTAAGCTGCGCGAGAAGCTGCTCAACAGGCACGGCCTGCGTCGGCATCGGCTCGTGCAGGCCTTCGGTGACATGCTCCAGCGTGGATGGTGTGGTGACGGGTAAATCTTTAAGACCAGCGAAATGATCAACAATCAGATCAAATACTTTCTCCGCCATGCGGCGCATGTCATCTTCGGGCAGTGTCAGCAGTGGTGGTTGATTATCCATCTTTGCCATCCAGTCTTGGGCGAAGAAGAATCGGCGTATACATCACCACAAAGAGGCCGTAGGCAGTGATCCAGCACAAGGCCGCAAGCTGAAATCCTGTCATCGTATCCATCGGCAGGCACCAGCCAAACACGCGAAGCAATGCGGCCAAATTAATCGCCACAAATGCGATATGCATGGCTTTTCCGATTTCCAGAGGCCTCCCGCTATGCCCCAGCGATACACGCGCAATCATACCGAGAATGAGAGTGCCCATCGCACCAGCGGTCAGGCTGTGGGTGGCAAAGGCCGCAGGCACTGAAAGCCCCATCAGCACTGCGGCTTTGGCAAAGAAGCTGAAAATAAGCCAGATATAGCCTGCATGCAGCACCCATAGCAGCGGAATGCTGAAGGTTTTGGCTGTTTGCCAGGAAGTAAACCGCCAGAGATTCACTACGCCCGCCGCGATAAAAAGCAAATACAGCCATGGCGCATCGGGTGTAATGACGTTGCACAGAACAGCAAGCGCCGTACACATCATCGTGAGCTTTTCGATGCGTGGGTTGCGTGTGATGCTGACACCCAGTCGCCGCTCGGTGAAGAAGGGAATCACTCGCCCACCTATCAGCGTCATCATGAGTGTGACGACACCGAGGCCAAGGCGGATGCCTGCATCGGCATATTCACCGTGCGTGAGCCCAGATGCCAGCGCCAAGAGCAGTAATAACGCGATGAATCCGTAATTGCGTTTATTGTTTGAACGAATGAGCGCAGGCGCAATCGCAAGCGCACAGCCCACGAAAAAACTGGCATCCACTACCATTACCAGCGTTTCAGGCAGCTTTGCTGACATGAACACGCACGCACGTCCGGCGCACCAAAGCCACGTGAGGGCTGCCAAACGTGATCCTTTCACGGTAGGAAGCCCCGTCCAGTTGGGTACTGCCGTGAGCAAAAA
The DNA here is from genome assembly GCA_963205305.1 of Pseudomonadota bacterium. GTDB lineage: Bacteria > Pseudomonadota > Alphaproteobacteria > Rickettsiales > UBA3002 > QFOX01. The sequence goes on from CAUJIC010000046.1 coordinate 6,248, forward strand.
CCCTGCAACAATCGCACCCACAAAACCAAACAGCATTTCGTGGCGATGCCACTCCACTATATCCCATCTGCTTGGTAGCTCCGTCGCCATGCCGCTTATCAGCAGGATGAAATAGCCGAGCACCAAGAGTCCACACAGACTGCCAAGCAGAAAGAATGGCCGGAAGCCAAGCCGGAACAAGGCAAATCCGTGTAGCAATGGCCGCTCAGGTTCGGAGATATTGATTAAGGTCATGTGTAGCGCCTTCCATATTGGGATGTGATGGCGATGCTACGGCTCAAACACATAAAAACACTTGAGCCGGATCAATTCGTATGACGCTTTTACCCATTAGGTTTTCGTGCATGATGATCACTTCTATGAGGACACTATGACGAACCGCCGACTACTACTGACAAGCGCACTTACCCTATGCATCGCTGCCAGCTTTCCAGCCTATGCGGCTGATCCTGTTGCAACGCCCGCAGCACCGAAGAGCGAATTCACCAAAGCGCTGACAGAGGGTAAACCAATCCTCGATGCGCGCTATCGCTATGAATATGTCGATCAGGATGGACTTGCTGACGAAGCCAACGCGCATACGATTCGCACGCGCTTGGGCTATGAAACGGGCAAGTTCAAAGATTTCAGCGCGCTGCTGGAGTTTGAGAATATTACCGATATTGGCGGAGAAAACTACAACGACACCATAAACGGAAAAACAACCTACCCAACAGTGGCCGATCCCGAAGATACCGCGCTTAACCGTCTGCAGCTGACCTATACGGGGCTGCCCGATACGGCACTGGTGCTGGGTCGTCAAAACATCGTGCTGGACAACCAGCGTTTCGTCGGCGGCATTGCCTGGCGGCAGAACGACCAGACCTTTGATGCCATCAGCATGAAGAATAATTCAATTAAAGATACCACGCTGTATTACGCCTACGCCAATCAGGTGAATCGTATCTTTGGAACGGATTCACCTGTGGGAACATGGGATGACAGCCATATCCACTTAATCAACGGCTCCTATGCTGGTCTGCCTTTTGGCAAAATCACGGGTTATAGCTACCTGCTCGATATTCAGGATTCACTGGCGCTCTCCAGTGCCACTTACGGCGCACGGTTTGAAGGAAAACATCCAGTAGCGGAAGGTGTCGCTGGTTTGCTGAACCTCGAATACGCCCACCAGAATGATTATGCCGATAACCCAAACAGCATCAGCTTCAATTATTACTCTATCGAGCCTGGGGTGACGTTTGGCCAGTGGACGCTTAAAGGACAATATGAATCCATCGAGGGCGACGGCACGAATGCGATGCAATTTGCGCTCGGCACTAACCATGCGTTCGATGGTTGGGTAGACAAGTTCCTTACCACCCCTGCAAACGGCCTGGTCGATGCCAATATCGGCATCACCTATGTCGCCAAGTCGGAGAATGCGTGGCTGAACGGCACGAAGGCGATGTTGGTGTATCATGATTTCTCAGCCGAACGCGGCAGTGCTGACTACGGTACGGAATGGGATGCTTCGGTCGAGCAAACCTTCCAGCAATACTACACGGCAGGCATCAAGCTCGGTGCTTATAATGCCGATGATCTCTATACCGACACGGTGAAGATCATGCCGTACCTGCAGGTGAAGTTTTAGATATTGCCCGTTGACAATATAGTTAGGACTCCTTACCTATATGACTCCCCAGCAATGGTGTTGGGACTCATTAACTATTAACTATGGAGTTAACTATGTCTTCTAAAGCCGTATTTTATCATGCTGGCTGCCCAGTGTGTGTTTCTGCCGAACAACAGGTACTCGACATCGTTGATCGCGGCAAAGTCCAACTCGAAGTTGTGCATTTTGCTCAAGGCGGTAAAGACCGTATCGTTGAAGCCGAAAAAGCAGGCGTTAAATCCGTTCCTGCGCTCGTTATTGATGGCAATGTGCTGCACATCAATTATGGCGCAAGCATGGACGATGTCAAAAAAGCTGTCGCGTAATACAGCAATCAGGCGAGTGGGTTGTACCTGCTTGCCTGATTCACCACATTGTGAGGACTCATGAAAATTGACGTATACGACACCTACGCCACTTCCAAAGCAGGAAAAACAATCCATTTTGATGTGTTTCTGCCAAACGGCAGGAGCAAAGATACAGCAGTGCAATATGCACGAGCATTTCTTGAATCAATCGGTGAAGCGGCGGATGGGCTTAAATCTGAGCGTTGTAATTTCTGCCATAGCGAAAATGCCCCTCCTTTTGTTGAAGCGGAGATTGCCAAGTCTGGGCATTACATTCTACAAATGGAAGGCTGCCCCAATCCCTACCGATGAGTAATAGCGTGAATGAAAATACCAAAATAGTGTTGGGTATTGAACGCCTATCAACGTTGTTTCGTGCTGCTTTGTGGGACGAGGCCAAACAATGTGGTTTAAGCCCTCTGCAAGTGCAGATCATGCTGTTTATCGCGTCTCATACGCAAACACTGAATAATGTGTCGTGCTTGGCAAAAGAATTTGGCATCACAAAAGCAACCGTGAGCGATGCTGTGCGGTCGCTTCTCGGAAAGAAACTGCTCAAAAAACAATCCGCTGGTGATGCCAGAGCATTTTCACTGCACCTCACCACAAGCGGTCATAAACTAGTAGAAAAACTTGGAGCACTCACCCAGTATTTTGATGAAGCACTTACCGCCATCCCCGCAAGTGAGCGCAAAAAGATATGGGAAGGCTTGCTATTGCTCATTGGTCATTTGCAAAAAACTGGCGTGATCCCGCTGCGGATGTGCTTTAACTGCCAGCATTTCAGCGAGCGCAAAGGCGCACCCTATTGCAATTTATTGCAACAATCCCTGCATCTGGAGCATATTCGCCTCGACTGCCCAGAACACCTCTTAGCTGCATAATACCGTACTTGTTTGCGGCCTCTCGCGTCCCTGTGAATCCACCCAGTTATGACACCAAAACCGGTGCATTTCTTTGTCGTAATAAAAGTTGTCTGGGTGAAACATAGGGCATGGCTTCTGCCCTCGACAGTAATTACGCGGTGTCACGCTTCGATCTGTGTGAGCGCAGCCAGGACATATATCCACCGCCAGCGCTAATCCCACCCGCATCGCCGTATTTTCAGCATCTTCTCTCATAAGAACCTGCCTTTCTGGATAGAACCCCACCTCTACCATACTAAGATAAAATAAGGAGAAGGCATTGATGCAGATCAATGACAGACTGGAAATGCTCGTCTAGTTCACCAGCGGACTGCTGGCACGCTCCAGAGTAATGCCAGCAATGCTTGCCTGCCCAGCCAGTATCTTCACATACTGTTTCATCGCTTGCTGTTCGCTGGCCTCCTGCAGATATTCCGCTATCGACTCACGCACGGCGACAAAAGGCACGACGTTGCCACCCTGATCTCTGAATATGGACGGATTGCGCTGATAATAACGCTCGCATTCTTCTTCCGTCGGCGTTGGTACGGTGATTTCCTGTTCGAGAAGGCTGTTCACCAGATATTCCCGTGCCAGCTCCGTATCGTCCTGCTCCACCGGAGGTGTGATGCCAAGCCGTGACGCTTGCTGACATAAAAGCTCACGAATGGTGAGTGCGAGTGCTGCCTGATATTGTGCTTCGGCGACATTTTCAGCGGGGTGATATTGCATTTCCGCAAACACCTCATCATCCGTGATTTCTACTTTATTCACAAATACGGGCATGACTATCTCCTCGCTGCTCGGCTACGCACGACTTGATAAGGTCGCCATACATAACGCACGGGTGCGCTTAAAATATGCACCAGACGGGTGAAGGGAAACAGGAAGAAAATGAACATCCCCAGAATCAAATGCGCCTTGTAAGGCCATGCCAGCGGCTCAATCAACTCTGGATGAGCCCCCTGGAAGGTGATGATGCTCTGGCACCATTCTGACAGCGCCATCATCACACTGCCATCAGAATGACCGAGTGAGTATGGAATCGTCGTCAGCCCAAGCACCAGCTGCACCCAGAGGATAACGAGAATTGCGACATCTGCCGGTGCACTGGTCACGCGTACCCGTGCTACAAACAATCTGCGAACACACAGAATGGTGAGGCCGATAAAACAGATCGTGCCGAAAAGCCCACCCATCACAATCGCAACCATCTGCTTATTCTCTGCACTGATGACGTGATGGTACACGCTGTGCGGCGTGAGCAGCCCGATCAGATGCCCGAAAAATAGGAAAATCACGCCGATATGAAACAGGATATTGCCGACACGCAGGCCTTTATCCGCCAGAATCTGGCTTGAGGCAGCGCGCCATGAATACGGCTCGCGGTCATAACGGATGATTGTGCCAAGCACCATCACCACCAGCACGATGTAGGGCAACATGCCAAAGAAAAATTCATGAAAGAAAGTAATCATATCCGTTGCTCCATTGCTTGCGGTTTCCCTCCGCCACATCCACCGCCACCACAGCTTCCGCCGCCGCAGCCACCTGCAGAAGCTGCGGGTGCGCTAGCGCCTAAGAATTCAATGGGTTTTTCTTCCCATTCCTTATCCATCGCAGCGAAATCAATCACCTCTGCTCGCGGTCTTGGTGTTACTTTTGCAGGTTCTTTGCCCATAAACCGGATCAGGCTATCGAGGATGACGTGCTGCGCCGCTCCACGCTCGGCCAGACGTTTGCTGAGTGCTTCAATCACATGCAGTGGGTCGCCCAACATTTCGACGGCTTCATGGTTTGGCAGAATAGAGAGAAACTCTAGAAATACGGGGAGATAATCTGGCAATTCACTCGCCGATAGTTCGTAGCCATGCTCCGCGTACATCCCTGCCAGATCGACCATGGCCTGACCGCGATCCCGCGATTCACCATGCACATGCTCAAACAAATGCAGTGAGAGCGAGCGCACGCGATCAAATGCATCGACATACGCCTCCTGCAAATCAAACAGGTCGCTTGCTGCCGCGTCTGCCGCAAAGGCACGAATTGCCTCTCTGTCTTGCGGCTTTAAGATAGCCTCACGGTTAATAAGCTCGGCGAGTTCTACCACACCTTCCTGCCACTCATTTGTCGGGTAGCACAGCAAGATTCCGAGTGCTTTGAAAGTTTGAAATTTAGCTGCTGGCATGGGTGCCTCCGAATAGGTTCTTACGTTTTGGTTTACTGAACATGTTGTAATCATTGCCACCACTGTTACAGCCATCGCCGAAGGAGAAGCCACAGCCAGAACGCACATCAAATGCCGACATCGCATATTCCTTGTGCGAAGTGGGGATGACGTAGCGATCTTCGTAATTTGCAATCGCCATATAGCGATACATTTCCTCGACCATGGCTTCGCTCGTATTGGTTTGCTTGAGCACTTCGGTGTTCACGACCCCGTCCACATGGCGGGAGCGCATGAAGCTACGCATCGCAAGCATCCTCTCCAGCGCAACCACTACCGGCTCAACTTTACCAGCCGTGAGCAGATTCGCCAGATACATCACCGGAATGCGAAGGCTTTTTACATCGGGAATCACCCCATTCATCCCCATCTCGCCACTTTCTGCAGCGTTCTGAATCGGCGAGAGCGGCGGGATATACCATACCATCGGTAACGTCCGATATTCAGGGTGTAGCGGGAATGCAATCTTCCATTCCATGACCATTTTATAAACGGGGGAACGTCTGGCCGCCTCCATCCAGCTATCAGGAATCCCCTCGGCTTTCGCGGCAGCAATCACTTCTGGATCATTTGGATCAAGGAACATGTTTAGCTGTGCCTGATACAAATCTTTCTCATCTTCGGTGCTTGCGGCTGCCTCAATCTTATCCGCATCATAGAGTAGTACGCCCAGATAACGGATACGTCCGACGCAGGTTTCTGAGCATACGGTTGGCTCACCCGCTTCAATACGCGGATAACAGAAGGTACATTTCTCTGACTTGCCAGACTCCCAGTTGAAGTAGATTTTTTTATACGGGCATGCCGAAACGCACATGCGCCAACCACGACACTTATCCTGATCGATAAGCACAATACCATCTTCCTCGCGCTTATAGATCGAACCTGATGGGCACGCAGCAACGCAGGTAGGATTTAGGCAGTGCTCACACAAGCGCGGCAAATACATCATGAAGGTATTCTCGAACTGTCCGTACATTTCCTTCTGCACGTTCTCGAAATTGTAATCCTTACTGCGATGCTCGAATTCGCCACCCAAAATTTCTTCCCAGTTCGGCCCACCCACAATCTTATCCATTTTCTTGCCTGTGATGACCGATACAGGCTGAGCAGAAGGCATGGTTTTCGATTCCGGCGATTTCTGCAAATGCTCGTAATCGAAGGTGAATGGCTCATAGTAATCATCGATAGATGGCATATTCGGATTGGCGAAGATATTTGCCAAGCTGCGCCATCTGCCGCCTTGCTTGGGTTGCAGCTTGCCGTTTTTCTTGCGCGTCCAGCCGCCATTCCAGCGTTTTTGGTTCTCCCAGTCTTTGGGATAACCAATACCCGGCTTGGTTTCAACGTTGTTGAACCACGCATATTCCACGCCACGACGCGACGTCCATACGTTTTTGCAGGTGACCGAACAGGTGTGGCAACCGATGCATTTGTCCAGATTGAGGACTTTACCGATTTGTGCTCTTACTCTCATTGCCTTATGCTCCCTGTTTGCCAAGTGCGGTTTGCTCTAAGCGTGGAATCTCGCCGTGGAAGAGCTTGTCGCCGTAGCTGTCTTCGTTCATCCATTCCACCTTATCCATCTTACGCAGCACGACGAATTCGTCGCGGTTACTGCCCACCGTTCCGTAATAGTTAAAGTCATACGAAAGCTGTGCATAGCCACCAATCATGTGCGTAGGTTTTAGTACGGTGCGTGTGACAGAGTTGTGTATACCACCACGTGCTCCGGTGATTTCACTGCCCGGTACGTTCACAATTTTCTCCTGCGCGTGGTACATCATCATCATGCCTTCAGGCACACGCTGGCTGACCACCGCACGCGCCGTGAGCGCGCCGTTGGCATTGTAGGCTTCCACCCAGTCATTATCGATGACACCGATTTTTTTCGCATCGATCTCCGAAACCCAGATTATTGGCCCACCACGCGATAGCGTTAGCATCAGCAGATTATCTGTATAGGTCGAGTGAATACCCCATTTCTGGTGCGGCGTGATGAAGTTCAGCACCACCTCCTTACGGCCTTTGCCGAAGCGCTTGCTCACCTCGTCCGTGGTTTTCAAATCTACCGGCGGTTTGTAGGTGCACAGCTGCTCGCCGAACGCCCGCATCCACGCATGATCCTGATAAAGCTGTTGACGACCTGTCAGCGTGCGCCACGGAATCAGCTCGTGCACGTTGGTGTAGCCCGCCGTGTAACTCACATGCTCGGATTCAATGCCGCTCCATGTCGGTGACGAAATAATCTTGCGCGGTTGCGCCTGAATATCACGGTAGCGGATTTTCTCATCCTCGCGGGTGTCCGCCAGATGCGTATGATCGCGCCCTGTGGCCTCACCGAGTGCTTTCCACGCTTTCACCGCCACTTCACCGTTGGTTTCGGGTGCCAGCATCATGATGGTTTCCGCCGCATCAATCGCAGTTTCAATACGCGGTTGACCTTTGCTGATGCCTTCTTCGGTAACAGTGTAGTTCAAATCGGCTAAGGCCTTCAGCTCATGCTCGGTATTCCACGAGACGCCTTTGCCGCCATTGCCCAGTTTGGCAAGCATCGGCCCAAGCGAGGTGAATTTTTTGTAGGTATTGGGATAATCCCTCTCTACCAGATGTACGCTTGGCATGGTTTTACCTGGAATAGGCTCACACTCACCACGCATCCAGTCTTTGACATCAATGCCTTGGGCAATTTCATTTTGTGTATCGTGCTTGATGGGGTTTAAGACCACATCCTGCTCGACACCTAAATGCCCTACGCAAACTTCAGAGAATTTCTTGGCAATGCCTTTGTAAATTTCCCAATCCGTGCGTGATTCCCATGCCGGATCAACTGCCGCAGAAAGCGGGTGAATGAAGGGATGCATATCCGATGTATTCAGATCGTGCTTTTCATACCAGGTCGCGGTCGGCAGCACGATATCCGAGTACATACACGTCGTGGACATGCGGAAATCGAGTGTGACCAGCAGGTCGAGTTTGCCTTCAGGGGCTTTATCGTGCCAGACCACTTCCTTGCTTATGCTTCTTCCTTCTTCACCTAAATCCTTGCCCTGAACGCCATGCTGCGTACCCAGCAAATGCTTGAGGAAATATTCATGGCCTTTACCGCTGGAACCTAAAATATTCGAGCGCCAGACAAACATGTTGCGTGGCCAGTTTTGCGGTGCATCGGGATTATGGCAGGAGAGTTTTAGTTCGCCCGATTTCAGCCCAGCCGCAATCGCTTCACCTGCTGCTTTGCCAGAATCCTTGATGATTTTACCCAGTTCCAGCGGGTTGCGCTCTAGCTGTGGTGCGGAAGGCAGCCAGCCCATGCGCTCGGAACGTGCGTTGCAGTCAATGAACGAGGATGCTTTCCAGTCCGCATTATCTTCCAGCGGCGATAGAATCTCTTCCATTTTGAGCTTCTCATAACGCCATTGATCGGTATGGGCATAGAAGAACGAGGTGGAGTTCTGCTGACGCGGCGGGCGATTCCAGTCCGTGGCAAAGGCCAGCGGCACCCAGCCCGTTTGCGGGCGCAGCTTTTCCTGACCTACATAATGGCTCCAGCCACCGCCTGATTTGCCGATACAACCGCACATCACCAGCATATTGATGATCGAGCGGTAGTTCATATCCATATGATACCAGTGGTTCATTGCCGCACCGATAATGACCATTGATTTGCCGTGGGTTTTATGGGCATTCTCTGCAAACTGACGCGCCACATTGATAACATGTTCACGCTTCACGCCGGTGATATGCTCCTGCCAAGCAGGGGTATAGGGAACATCATCGTCAAATGAGCTGGCGACATTGCCGCCGCCAAGGCCACGATCCACGCCATAATTGGCAATGAACAAGTCATAGCAGGTGGTGACGATGGCTTCGCCGTCTTTGAGTTTCATTTTAATCGCAGGAATATTGCGCTCTAAAATACTGGCATGATCGGTCGAATTAAAATGCTCATGCTCCAGATTGCCGAAATAAGGGAACGCCGCACTCACCACTTCGCGTTTGCTGTGTTCCATGAGCGAAAGCAATGGCCAGAGTTCTTCACCCGTGACTTCGTCTTTCGGCTCCAGATTCCATTTGCCTTTCTGTCCCCAGCGCGAACCAATCGTGCCATTCGGAATACGCACTTTCTCTTCATGGCCGCACATAATCACTGGCTTCCAGTCCGGATTATTATCCGTACCCATATTGCCTTCAAAATCGGAGGCGCGCAGCATTCGCTCTGGCACCAGATAGCCATCCTTATTTTTGATTAAGCGCACCAGAAACGGCATGTCCGTGTACATGCGGCAGTAATCATCGAAATAATCGCTTTTGCTTTTCACATGCCACTCGGTGGCAATCACATGCCCCATTGCCATGGCGAGTGCGGCGTCGGTGCCTTGTTTGGGGTGCATCCACAAATCGCAGAGTTTGGCGACTTCGGAATAATCAGGCGTGACGGCCACAGTTTTTGCGCCTTTGTAGCGCACCTCGGTGAAGAAGTGAGCATCCGGTGTGCGCGTTTGCGGCACATTGCTGCCCCAAGCGATAATAAAATTAGAGTTATACCAGTCTGCCGACTCCGGCACGTCTGTCTGCTCGCCCCAAGTTTGCGGGCTGGAAGGAGGCAGATCGCAATACCAGTCGTAAAAGCTCATGCATACGCCACCAATCAGTGACAGATAGCGCGAGCCTGCGGCGTAGGACACCATTGACATCGCAGGAATTGGCGAGAAGCCGATGATACGGTCGGGGCCGTGCTGCTTTGCCGTATAGACGTTGGCGGCAGCAATGATTTCATTCACCTCATCCCAATCAGTGCGAACAAAGCCGCCCAGACCGCGCACTTTCTGATAGGATTTGCGGGTTTGCTCGTTACCCACTACCGCTGCCCATGCATTGACGGGGTCTTTGGCGATTTTCTTGGCATCGCGGTAGGCTTTCAGCAAGCGGCTGCGAATGAGCGGGTATTTCAAGCGGTTGGCGCTATAGAGATACCAGGAATAGCTTGCGCCACGCGAACAACCACGCGGCTCATGGTTCGGCATATCCGGGCGGGTGCGCGGATAGTCCGTTTGTTGCGTTTCCCATGTGACAAGACCGTTTTTCACATAAATCTTCCAGCTGCACGAGCCGGTGCAATTCACGCCATGGGTGGAGCGCACAATTTTGTCATGCTGCCAGCGATCACGGTAGGTGTGTTCCCACTCACGCGACTCATCAGTGGTGATGCCATGACCGTTTGCGAATGGCTCTTTCGCTTGTTTGAAGAAGGTCAGCTTGTCGATTAAATAGCTCATATTGCGCTCTTCCTAGTGTGTTATGCTGCTGGATGTTAGGTGGCGAACTGCCTCGCGTGATTGATGTGGATCAACTTCTCGCTTTTTCATGAAATTTGTTAGATGCCTGTATCTCTAATTCGGGAAGAAATTTAGGCCCACGTAGTGAAGGATGCTGACGACGCTCCAGCAGAATTATAGTCACGTGCATCCACACAAAAGCGATACTCACCAAAACGAAGAGAATCATGAAGCAGCTCGTCCATACACCAATTATGCTGTTGGATAATCCGAAGACAATCGGAAGAAAAAATCCGCCCAGTCCACCGATAAGCCCTACCATGCCGCCAACAGCTCCAACATTATTGGGATAATAGACAGGGATATGCTTAAACACCGCCGCCATGCCGAACGACATGAATATACTCAGCATGAGCATGAGAACCACAAACACTGGCAATGATATTGACAGGCTGAATGCGATTTCGCCCTCTATGCCTTGCACATTGTAAGTTGTGGCTGGATAGGAGAGAATAAACGTGCAGGCAACGCACACGGCAAACACCAAATACATTATGCGCCTTGCACCATATTTATCCGATAATATTCCCCCTACAGCACGAAAAATTCCTGCAGGCAATGCGAATAAGGTGGTCAACAATCCGGCTGTTTTAATATCTACTCCGTAAACACCCATATAGTATTTTGGTAGCCACAATGCTAATGCTACGAATCCACCAAACACAAAAAAATAATAAAGCGCAAATCGCCATACCTGAAGGCGTTTTAATGGCTCGAACTGATGAATCATCAATGTTTTTTGCATTTTGTTCCTACGCTCCGTGAGCGTCGGGTCGTCTTCAGCAATAAGCGCGAAAATAATGGTAATTGTTACTAGCGTCACAGCGTATATTTGTGCAGTACCCGCTACGCCATAGCTGGCAATGAGCATCGGCGCACCAAAACTTGTGAGAGCCGAACCCGCAACACCAATACCAAATAACCCAAGTGCAGTGCCTTGTTTGTCGCGTGAGTACCAACGAGAAACATAAGCAACGCCAATAGAAAACGTACCGCCAGCCAATCCAACGCCTAGCGCTACCAGCAAATACATATGATAGCTCTGCACTAATGCTATGCACCAAGTCGATCCTGCTGTTACCAACAGCGTGGCAATAAATACTTTTCTGCCACCAATTTGATCGGTCAGCGCCCCAAGAAATAGTCGGCTGATCGCACCTGTCAGTACGGGTGTTGCGACTAATATCCCAAATTGTGAATCTGAAAGTTCCAGCGTTTGCTTGATTTCGATACCCAGTATCGAAAACAATGTCCATGTCGCAAAGGTAAGCGCAAACAGAACGGTACTTAAAAACAGTGCCTTGCGCTGCTTATATGGCGTGATGGTTGATGACATAATCCCCTCAAAGAATTGTGATGATCCCAGATTGTCCCAACCCCAAGAAAACCTATTTGATCCGTATCAAGTATTTTTAATGGAGGATGATTTTTAATCGGGCTGTGTCATGAAAATGAGGTTGATCTGTGTCAAGCACTCTAGCCGCGCCGTCCTTTGAAACACCTGAGAAACCGCCAACTTGGCTGGGGTTGCAAGCGCCGCGCTATACCAGCTACCCATCGGCGCAGCATTTTCATGCTGGCGTGAATGCGGATCTACATGCGTCGTGGCTTACCTCCATACGCAAGGATCAGACGGTTTCTGCCTATGTACATATTCCGTTTTGCAGGGAGCTATGCTGGTTTTGCGGTTGCCACACCAAGATGACCTACCGTGATGAACCGATCGAAAAATACGTGCGCGTATTGCTGGGTGAGATTGCACTGATTGGGAAGCACGCCGCAGGAAAAGGCAAATTGAAGCAGATTCATTTTGGCGGCGGAAGCCCAAGCCTGCTGAACGAATCACAGCTCATGTCAATTTTGTATGCACTGGCATCAGCGTTTGAGTTTGCGCCGCCCGGCGAGCTTGCGATTGAGCTTGATCCGCGCACGACCAGCGAAGAAAAAATAGCGTTTTACGGCAGCCTCGGCTTTACGCGCGTCAGTATGGGAATTCAGGACTTTGATCCAAAGGTGCAGAAGGCGGTGAATCGCATCCAATCGTTTGAGATGGTCGCAGGATTAATGAAGCGACTGCATGAAGCAGGAATTCATCAGATCAACACCGACCTGATTTATGGTCTGCCTTATCAAACCGTGACCAGTTTTGAGCATACATTAAAGCAAACGCTGTCGCTTACACCATCACGCATTGCGCTCTTCTCTTATGCCCATGTGCCGCATATGAAAAAGCATCAGCGCTTAATTGATGAACATGCGCTACCCGATGATCGCACGAAGCTCACGCTTTATCGGATGGCGACAGAGTTTTTGCTCGCAAATGGCTACACAGCGATTGGTATCGACCACTTTGCGCGCGCGGATGACAGCCTCACAGTTGCAGCGAACTCTCATCGCATGCGGCGTAATTTTCAAGGATACGTCACCGATACCACCGATATTTTGCTGGGCTTTGGTACCTCTGCCATTAGTCAGTTTCCGGGCGGGTATACCCAGAATTACAGCGCCACACACGAGTACAGTAAACGGATTGAAGCGGGTCAGCTCGCCACATGCCGAGGCTGGAAAGCGGGCGCACAGGATAGCTTCCGCAAAGAAATTATCGATACGCTAATGTGCTACATGGAGGCCGACATAGGCCAAATTGCTGCTAAGCACGGTCAGGACGCAAATATTTGCGCGCGCGAGCTGACATTGCTGCAGGAATGTGCCTACAGCGATATTGCACATACAAAGGGAAACCTAGTGCAGATTGCCACGCCGTATCGCATGGCATCGCGCGCGGTCGCGGCGGTATTTGATCAGTATCAACTACCTGACTCTGCTCAGTATTCGAGAGTATCCTAACGATGGAGAATCCCACATGAAAAACTTGGATCGTTTTCGTCATGAACATGCAGAAATACTGGGAATTGCGTATGAGATTCGCCATCTGCTGCAACCAGATCACGTGTCAAAAAATGCTGGCATGCTACATGCGCTCCTTGCGCAGTTGACCCGAAAAACCTTGGCGCATCTGCTTCATGAAGACCGCAGCGTTTATCAGGAGCTATTACTCAGCGAACATGAACCCACCAGAATGCTTGCCAGAAATCACGCACAAAGCATGGGTTGCTTCGCGGATAGCCTTAGGGGCTATCTAAATGACTGGCCTGATACGCAGACTCTTGCCCGCAAACCAAAGCAATTTTGCGAGCAGACGCAGGCGCTGGTTGCGGACCTTGAGCGCCGAATTGACCATGAAGAGCGCGGATTATACCCTTTTTCGGAAGGCCGAGCATGAACCGAAGCGACATACAAATGCCATTCGATCCGCCCTATGGAGAGCGGGCAGAATCCAGTCCAACGCTTAAGTTTTCTGAGTGGTATGGGCAAGCGAAATTAAAAGAAAAGCAGGATGTTTCGGCAGTTTGCCTTGCAACTTCCACACGCTGCGGTGCGCCTTCCTGCCGCATGGTGCTTTTGAAAGATTTCAGTGAGTCTGGCTTAACATTCTATACCAATGCACAGAGCCGCAAAGGCTGCGATATCGATGATAATCCGCAGGCAGCCATGTGTTTCTATTGGCCTGAATGCGGCCTTCAGATTCGCGTGGAGGGCTTTGTAACCAACCTGAGCGATACGGAGTCAGATGCGTATTTTAATACGCGCCCTCTCAAATCACGAATCGGGGCATGGGCATCGCAGCAGTCGAGGCCGCTTAAAGACCGATCCGAACTCATGAAGCGCATTGCTTATTACACCGCGAAATGGGCAACGGGAAATGTTGAGAGACCACCGTACTGGAAAGGTTTTCGGATCGTACCTGATTATTTTGAATTTTGGGGTAACGGCGCATATCGCATTCACGAGCGTCACATTTATTACCTGCGTGATGACGATTGGTACGAGGCTATGCTGCAACCTTAAGCAAATGGCGAGCAACACTAATTGGCGTTGGAATGCTTAAGCCTCTATCTCTCGATTCTTTCTCCGTGAGTTTTGCCATCATCATAGATTTGATAGGCAACATACGGTCTGCCGCACGCAGCAGTACTCTTCTGGCAATTTTTGCAGGCATACTGTCGTTGGTGTAAAGGCGCACAATACCGCTAGTGGCCAGATAGAGAGGCTTAGTCGCCTGTTTGTGCTCTCGCTCATAACGCGCCAGCACGGCAGCTGAAGCAATGTCGCTGCCAGTGTTCATAGCGGCTCTGATCGACTCACACAGTGCGTGCGCGCTTTTGAGGCTAAAATTGAATCCATGCGCCGTCACTGGGTGCATCCCCACCGCCGCATCGCCCACCAGCGCAAAACGCTGCGCCACAAAGCGATCCGCATACACACCCACCAGCGGGTATGCAAAGCGTTCGCTATCAAGCCGCATGTTGCCTAGCCGATACTGAAATTGTTCAGCGACCCAAGCATTCAACTCCAGCGCAGATATTTTCATCATTCTTTCAGCTTCAGCAGGCGCAAGGGTAATAATCACCGAAGATCGTTTGCCATTCAATGGCAACACCGCCAGCGTATGTCCGTGGTGGAAGCATTCATGCGCCACGCCCTCGTGGCTTAAGTCATGCTCCATCTGGCAAACAATCATCGATTTGCCAAAATCATGCATGGAAGCAGAAATACCAGCTTTGCGGCGAGTTTCAGAAAAGCGGCTATCCGCAGCGGTGGCAAGTTTGGCATGTATGGTCTGACCTTTTGATAGACGAAGTTCGGTTACATAGTCTTTCAGCTCCATCTGCTCCAGACTAACGTTATCCATCAGTGTGATGTTGGCATCGTCCTTCACTGCTGCATAGGCGGCTGCGCGGATATGGTGGTTGGATACGATAAATGCCAGATGATCGGTTTCAGAAGAAGAAAGCCCCATGTAGCGGGGTGATGTTCCGTCAAACACTTTTGCTTCGCGTATGGTTGAAATGGCTTCAGGTGGCAGGTATTCCCACATTCCTAATGCATCGAGCATTTTCCGAGAGAAATGTGTGAGTGCAATGTCACGCCCATCAATCGCAGGATTTTCGATTGCTGTGCGGGATTGTTTTTCGATTAACAGCGTAGATAGTCCCAAACCAGAAAGGGTGCGTGCGAAGCAAAGTCCTGCTGGGCCAGCACCGACAATCGCCACATCGTAGGAATTCTGCATGTTTAGCCCTCCATAGTTCTCCCTGAAAATAGGCGCCATGGGGTAAATTCACTTGATGCAGGTCAACTTCAGAAAGCTGAAAAATTAACGTCCTATTCTATTGAGATTTTTGCCGTTATGGCTATAGTCACTGAAAAAATAGCGGAACTATGCCTGATGACCAGTGTGTTATACGATTTTTGTGATTTTATCCATGAAGCCCAGAAGGAGCGCGGCTCTGTATCTCTGTATCTGCGAAGCCATGGACAACAGTTTTCCGAGGAGCTTGAATCACAATTTGCGGTCGTTGACACGCGCCTGAAGCCCCTGAACACATTGCCGAAGCAGCAAAATGCTAAGCTGGAGCCATTTTTGCATGCTGCCCATTATTTGGCGGCGAAACGCAAATATATCATTGCGCGGATGATTGAAGCGCCGGAAGCGATCTCTT
The DNA here is from genome assembly GCA_963205305.1 of Pseudomonadota bacterium. Classification (GTDB taxonomy): domain Bacteria; phylum Pseudomonadota; class Alphaproteobacteria; order Rickettsiales; family UBA3002; genus QFOX01. Next base: position 22,281 of record CAUJIC010000046.1, read on the forward strand.
TTTACAGCCGCGAGATTATTGCCCCTGCCATCGATATTACGCAGGAACTGGCGGTGTTTGATGCCGATAATCAACCTGCCAAAGTTGCGGCACTTATGCATTTTTTGCAGTGGAAAGAGCGTGTTGGGCTTGAACGAGCCCTTGGAACGCAACTGCTGACAATGGATTGGAAAGAGTCCCCGAACTTGAGAGAGCGGCTGCAATACATCATTTCCGAGCAGCAAGCCTATGAGCGCATGTTCATGATGCTGGCTGATAGCAAAGGCCGCGAAGCTATCGAGAAGTTGAAGAAGGAAAATGACAGCTTTAAGCGTGTGGAAGAGATTCACTCAGCCCTTAAAAACGGCACTTCTCCACAACTAGAAGCCCTGAACGCAACCGAGTGGTTTAATTTGTTTACCGCAAAAATGGATGTACTGCACGAAGTAAGCCGCATGATGATCAAGCAGTTATCTAAAGCAGATGAGCCTACACAAAAGCTCACAAAAACGAATAGCAAAGCACCCGAAACATCTGTGCCAGCCCTCAGTCAGGGCGTTGCAGATGCAAGCGGGATTGAGTCAGGTGTGCGTGCTTATATGGATACGATCAAAGCGCTGCCGCTCTTTGCGGGGCTCGATCCGGCCAGCCTGAATGATATTCTGAAATATGCCCGCATCGCTAATCACAATAAAGGTGCCCTCATTTTTATGCAAGGGGAACAGGCTTCGCGTTTTTACATCATCTTAGAGGGCTGGGTGAAGCTGTTTAAGGGCAATGTTGATGGTCAGGAGTCCATTCTGCAGGTGTTGAGCACGGGCGACAATTTGCTGGAAACTGTCATTTTTAATGATACGCCGCTGCCGGTGAATGCCCAAGCAGTCGACAATGTGAAGCTGCTCTCAATTCCAGCCTCAATGATTCGAGAGAAACTGAAAAACAACCACGCGCTGGCCGTGAATATGCTTTCCACCGTTTCTGGCAGATCTCAGGCACTGATTAGCCAGTTTGAGCAACTGACGCTTAAAACCGTAACACAGCGTGTAGGCTGGTTTCTGCTGAAGCTGTTCTTAGAAAGCGGTGATCGTACAAAAAATCTCAAGCTGCCCTATGATAAATCGCTGATTGCTGGCTATCTCGGCATGAAGCCAGAGACATTCTCGCGCACGCTGCAAACGCTCAAAGAGCAAGGCATCGATGTTGAACGTAGCGCCATCAGTCTGCCAGATGTATTCGCACTGTGCGATTTCTGTGATAGTGACCTTGCCGTTCAGTGCAGCCGTCATAATACACCTGAATGCCCGAACCCTGTTTGTATGAATTAGTTTCAGGCAGTTGATCCACATCAATTGCTAAAACGCCTTTCCTTTTTACCCTTCCATCATCCGAAGCCTGAAACGCCTAACGGTTGGCATGTCGCTGACTCAAGGATTTTAGGCCGTGGGCATAAGCTCACCGGGTAGCGGCGGAAACGCCTCTGCCTCCCGCGTTTGGAAAGGATATGAAGGTGCTGAAGGATTCATTTGGGAGAAAATTCCCGTATTTAAGGCTGTCCGTGACGGAAGTGTGTAACTTTCGCTGCACCTATTGCTTGCCTAATGGCTACCAGAAAACTGACCGTGACTTCCTCACACTCCCTGAGATCACCCGACTTGCAACGGCTTTTGCTGAGCTTGGCACCCATAAAATCCGCCTGACGGGTGGTGAACCAACGGTGCGGCCCGATTTAATTGAGATTGCACATGCCGTCAGCAACATTCCGGGCATTCGCACCGTGGCGCTCACCACCAACGGCTATAACCTGAAGGAAAATGCCAGAGCCTTCCGCGATGCGGGTATCAATGCGCTCAATGTGAGCGTCGATAGCCTAAATAGCGAGCGTTTTCACGCCATTACCGGTCAGGATAAGCTCACGCATGTACTGGAAGGTATCGAAGCGGCAAAAGCGGCAGGATTCATCAATATCAAGATCAACTCGGTGCTTCTTAAAGAAGTGACTGACCACACACTGCCTGAATTCCTGTCGTGGATTAAGCGAGAGGCGTTATCTGTGCGCTTTATTGAGCTGATGCAAACTGGTGAGAACTTGGCTTTTTTCAAGCAGCATCATATCAGCGCCGGGGTAATTATTCAGCAGCTCTTAGAGCATGGGTTCGTGCCAGAGCTTCGCAAGCCCGATAGCGGTCCAGCGCAGGAATTTACCCATCCTGACTATGCGGGGAAAATCGGCATCATTGCGCCGTATTCCAAGGATTTCTGCAAAAGCTGTAACCGCCTGCGCGTTACCTCGCGCGGCAAGCTCATGCTCTGCCTGTTTGGCGAAGGCGGCTACGATCTACGCCCATACTTACAGGCCGATGACCAGCGCGAAGAACTCATTGATGTCATCGCTCATGCGCTGCATTTCAAACATGAAACCCATTATTTACAGCAAGGAATCACCGGCTCCACGCCCCACCTTGCCACACTCGGAGGATAGATGAAGCCAAGTTTTCAAATGATCGATGTCGGGAATAAACCCATTAAGCACCGCATCGCCGTTGCCAGTGGTGAGATCGTCGTGGGGGCAGAAGCATTTGCGCTGATTCGTGATCGCAAACTACCCAAAGGCGATGTGCTGATGCTGGCGGAAATCGCTGGTATTCAGGGGGCTAAAAAGGCCCACGAGATGATCCCACTCTGCCACCCGATGGGGCTGGATATGGTGCGTGTTTTCACCGAACTCTTGCCTGAAGTGAATGCCGTGCGTGTGTTTTGCGTGGCCTCGGTGCATGCCAAAACCGGCATCGAGATGGAGGTGCTGGCGGGGGTGAATGCCGCACTGCTGACCATTTGGGATTTGAGTAAGATGATCGAGGTGAATCTTGCCATGCGCGAGATTAAACTACTCGCCAAAAAAGGCGGAAAATCTGGCTTGTGGCTGAACCCTGCTGGCGTTCCAGATTGGGTGCTGGAACTGGTGAATCCGCCAGTTGCAAAACTGCTGGCGGGTCGCAAAGCCGCCGTGCTGACCTTAAGCGACCGTGCCGCGAAGGGCGAATATGAGGATGTTTCGGGCGCGACACTCAAAGCCGCATTGATCGAGGCTGGATGCAGCATCTGTGATTATCAGGTCATTCCTGATGATAAAGACGGTATCGCTGCGACAGTACAGGAAATGGTGACGCGCCACACGCCGCATCTGCTTATCACCACGGGCGGTACGGGTGTTTCACCCCGCGATTATACACCCGAAGCATTGCTGCCATTGTTCGATAAAGAAATCCCTGGCATAGGAGAATTGCTGCGAAACGATGGCGCACAGTACACACCACTTTCATGGAGCAGTCGCGCTGTCTCTGGCATCATCGGCTCTACGCTGGTCATCACGCTTCCGGGCAACCCTGCCGCTGTCAGCGAGGGCTTAAGCGCCTTGTTGCCGAAACTCATTCCACATCTTATCCGCATCACGAACGGAGAAAAATAATGATTTCATACGAAGAAGCACGGAAGATTATCACCAGCAAGGTAGGCACACCAAAGGTGCAGCAAGTTCCGCTCATGCAGGCATTGGGAAATATTGCAGCTGAGGACGTGACAAGCCCGATGCAGGTGCCGAGTTTCCGCAATAGCGCGATGGATGGATTTGCCGTGTGCGCGCCCCAGCTTACGAGTGCCAGCGAACAAAGTCCCGTGACCTTAAAAATTCAGACGGCTATTGCTGCAGGAGATGTGGCTTCTACCGGACACACGGAGACTGCCGCGCAGATCATGACAGGCGCTTTTCTGCCAGAGCCATATGACGCTATTGTGCCGGTGGAGATGGTGATAGTGAATGGCGATACGGTGACATTCACCAGACCTGCGCGCACGGGCGATCATGTGCGGCTTCCGGGCGAGGATGTGACGAAGGGTCAGTCAGTTTTGCGCCGTGGCGAGGCCATTACACCCGAAACCATTATGCTGCTCTCCAGCTTGGGAATTGCGGAAGTGGCGACTACGCACACGCCAAAACTGCATATCCTTAGCACGGGCAATGAAATCACGGATGATTATGCAGCGCCACTGCAAGGCGCGCAGATCTACAATTCCAATGCGCCGTATTTGCTAGCAGTAGCCGAGCAGCAAGGGCTGGATGCCCAATATGAAGGGATTGTACGCGATGATCCTGCGCTGTTCGAGAGCAAAATTGCGGCCATCAAAGAGCCTGCAATACTTATCAGTACTGGCGCGGTATCGAAAGGTGTGTGGGATTTTATCCCTGAGAGTCTGAAAAACATAGGTGCGGCAATTCACTTCCACCGTGTCAACATTCGCCCTGGAAAGCCTGTACTGTTTGCAACGCTGCCGAACGGCAGCTTCTATTTTGGCTTGCCAGGAAATCCGATTTCAGCGGCGATTGGCTTTACCTTCTTCGTGATGCCGCTGGTGCGAGCACTGCAAGGCCTGTCTGATGCACCGCCGCTCATGGCGACATTGGAAAACAACTTCACCAAGAAAGGTGACTTCCGCCAATTCCTGAAAGCCTCTGTATGGCTAGATGAAACGGGGTGTTTGCGCGCTCAGATTAGCGATGGGCAAGAGTCGTTCAAAATCAGCCCGATGGCCGCGAATAATGCATGGGTGGTGCTGGAGGAAGGAAAAACGTCGGTCAAAGCGGGTGATCGCGTGTCTGCCGTGCTTTACGCCGCATTAAAAACCACAAGCCGCAACGAGGATAAAACACTATGTCAGGCAGCATAACCCTTACCGTGAATCTCTTCGGTGCGTTTCGTGGGCATGAAAATGGCAAACCGCTCACACTTAGCCTGCCACATGGCGCAACGCTGCTAGAGGCTCGCCGCGCACTCAAAGCCGCTCTTGATAACCATCCGCTGATTGATGATTCAGCGCTGGCCGATGAAACACAGATTCTGGCCGAAGATGCCGTGTTCGAGCGCGACACGCAACTTGCCATTCTGCCACCCGTGTGCGGAGGCTGACGATGACGCAGCCTATTTATACTGGCATCAGCGAGGAAATACTCTCGATTGAGAAAGCTGCTGATTTTGTGGATGCGGCGGAAAATGGCGCGTTGAATATGTTCATTGGCAAGGTGCGCAATCACAATATGGGCAAGGCCGTGAATGCGGTGAGTTACGATGTATTCGCGCCGCTGGCCTGTAATGTGTTTCAGGAAATTTGCGCGGAAGCGACGGCGCAATTCGGCGACCGTTTGCGACTTTATATCGAGCATTATAAAGGCAAGCTGGAGATTGGCGGCATCAGTATCATCATCGCTGTCGGCTCGCCGCACCGCGATGAATCCTTTCAGGCCTGCCGTTACCTGATCGAGCAACTGAAAATCCGCGCGCCGATCTGGAAACAAGAGCATTATGTAGACGGCGATAGCGAGTGGGTCAAAGGCCATACGCTCTGCGGGCATCACCATGAATGATGTTGCCGCAGTCATACTAGTCGGAGGCAAATCCTCGCGCATGGGGCAAGATAAGGCATTGCTGCCTTACAAGGGAAAGCGACTGGTGGATGTGGTGGCGGATACGATACGAGCCGCTGGTGTATCCCGTGTTTATGTGAGTGGTAAAATCGCTGATTACCCAAGTTTCCCCGATCTGCTTTCAGAGTGCGGCCCGGTGAGTGGTATCTGTTCTTGTATTTTAAGATTGTCGATGAATTACAAACGGCTGCTTTTTGTGCCAGTTGATATGCCTTACCTGACAGAAGACCTGATTCGGCTGCTTGTGGATTGCCCTGCACATAAACCGCACCACATCGAAAATCATCCGCTTCCCTGCATTATTCCGACCGATGAAACGGTCATACGCCATGCCGATAGCTGTATTCAGGAGTTGGTGAAAAAAAGAAAATTGTCTGTAAAAGAATTTTTGGCTGGTCTGAAAGCAATATCAGTGCCGCTACCAGAACAGGTGGAAAAAGCGCTCACCAACACCAACACACCCGAAGAATGGCAGGAGGTTATCTCATGAATCTGCGGATTAGTGAAAATCAGCTTCGCTTTCGCATCACGCAAGGCGAAACAGAACTATTAACGCGGGATGGCGTGCTTGCTTTTTCGCTCAATCTAGGCGCGCAGACGGTGGAATATTCCGTGGCACTTGCAGAGATAGAACAAACCTTGGCATTAGACGTACAGAAGACTGCATGGAAGCTGCTGGTGGATCGCAAAGATTTTAGTCAGTTTCTGGCTTCCTTGCCGTCACGCGAAGGAATCGAACAAACGGTAACAGTCAATGGTGCTCAGATTGAACTGGTGCTGGAAGTGGATGTCCGGCGTAAACGCTGACGCTGCGCGCGCTGCTCCATCTTTTCCAAAGCAACAAAGCACAACATCACTACTACAGCAAATCCTGCCAGAAATTCTGGATAAGACCATACACCGTAAGCGAGCGGCTTTGCGCATCCCAGAATGGCACCGTATATCCAGCAGGCAATGTTGATGCTTGCAAGCCGTAGCATGGGGCGCGGATTCCCCAATTTGAGCTTCGGCACCGCGTAACGACGCATGGCCTGCGTGGAAAGAAACCACAGAACAACCACGGTGACCTTGCACCAGAGTTTGGGATTGGCGAGATACGCATCAAATCCCTTTTGCCAAATGCCAAGGCCGATAAGCGCAAAGCCTGAAAGCCATAAATGCACATCGGCAGAGCGAATCATGCGCGTCCATGTTTTATCGTAGGGAATGATACCCAGCAGGCTTTTGAGTGAGAAATGAATGTAAATCAGCCCGAACGCGAAGCCAAGCACATGCCAGAAGGCAGAGAGCGTAATCAGAAAGCCGATGACTTCGCTCATGCGAGCTCATCCTTCCATCGCACAATGCCGCCAGTGATGTGGGCAACGTCTCTGAAGCCCAGCGCAACGAGGTGAGAAGCGCCTGAGAAACTGCGTATGCCATGCTGGCAGTAGACGATCACGGGCGTATCCGAAGCAATATCGCCCACTGAATCTTCGTTAGATAGCAATGTATCAAGCGGAATATGCAGTGCTTTCGGAATACGGCCTGATACTAACTCATGTGCCTCACGCACATCAATAAACACCGCTTTACCCATCCGTTTTGCCGCATCTTCTGCGCTGATATTTTTTACGTCCGTCTTTGCCGCACAGCTTTCTTCTGCCTGCTCGAGCACAATATCGCTCGGATTAGCCGAGCATACGGCACATTGATGGCGTTTATGCAGTTTGAGCGTTTTGGTTTGCATACTTCGCGCATCGAGTATCCAGAGCGTACCCAGCAGCGGCTCGAGATTTTTTTCTTTGCACCACTCCAAGCCCAGCGCCATTTTAATGGCTTCAAGCGCCTGTACGGTTCCAGCGATGCCCGCCATAGCTCCGATGACACCTGCCTCGGCGCAGTTGGGAATATGGCCGCTGGGAGGTTTGGGATAGAGGCAACGATAACACGGCCCATGCCCTGCCCAGAACACCGACACTTGCGCTACAAAGCCCAGTATCGAGCCGTAAACCAGTGGCTTGCCAAACTTCACGCAAGCATCATTAATCAGAAACTTACTGCTAAAATTATCCGTGCCGTCGATAATGACATCATAGTTTTTCAGCAACGCTTCTGCATTCTCTGCACTGAATCGCTCAAAATACGCCTCAATCTGACATTCGGAATTCAACTCGGCCAGTGCGGCTTTCGCAGCTTCTACCTTAGGCGTTCCCTGATCAGTTTCCTTAAACAATACCTGCCGTTGCAGGTTGCTGATATCCACCGCGTCGTCATCCACCAGCCCAATGCGGCCAACACCCGCCGCCGCCAGATAAAGCAACGCAGGTGAGCCAAGCCCACCCGCGCCGATGCATAGCACCGAGGCGGATTTCAGGCGTTCCTGTCCTTCTTGTCCCATTTCGGGAAGGACTATTTGGCGAGCATAACGGTTCATATCATTACGTTAGAATTCTGGAAGATTCTGGTGATTGATCTGGGTCAACAAAATTGAACGAACTAGAATTTGCCAGCAACCAACTCGTTAACCTCTTGTTAACGAAGGAGTGCATTCTCACTGAAAATAGTTGATCTGAATCAATCCACAAACGCCACGAACTCTATAGGCTTGAATGAACAATAGGGAGTTTTGGCTATGCTGCACGCACACACATCGAATCAAACTGCACCCCAGCAACACCCGCGAGACTGGGCGAAGGCAACTGATAAAGAACTCATTGCCCATGTGCTGGAGCGTTACCATGTCAGGCACCGTGAGCAACTGCCAGAATTGATCCGTCTTGCGGAAAAAGTGGAGCGCGTACATGCCGAGCATCCAGATGTACCCACTGGCTTAGCGGCGCATCTCGTGAATATGCTGCAGGAATTGGAAAGTCATATGCAGAAGGAAGAGCACATCCTGTTTCCTATGATTCTGCGTGGTCAGAAAACCATGGCTGTTGGCCCCATCTCCGTGATGGAATCCGAGCATGTTCAGCACATGGAGGCACTTCAGAAAATGCTGATGCTTGCTCATCAACTTCAAATGCCAGAGGCTGCATGTAACAGCTGGCGCGCGCTTTATGCAGGTGCCCACGAATTACGCGATGATCTGATGGAGCATATCCGATTGGAAAATAAGTTCCTCTTCCAACAAAGCGCCAGCAGCGCAGAGCATGGTTGCTGCGGCGGGTGCGGTGGCAGGTGATCTATGACCAGAAGCCATAGCTTGACAGGAGTTGAGCGTACATTCGCTAAGAATGAGGTGATTGTCAGCAAGACTGACACCAAAGGCATCATCACCTATGCCAATGAGGTTTTCTTGAAACTGGCGGATTATAGCCTTCAGGAGATTCTTGGAAAACCACATAATGTCATCCGACATCCAGATATGCTAAAACTGGTCTATAAGCTGCTCTGGGAGCGCATCAAAAGCGGCAAAGAGATATTTGCCTATGTGGTGAATCGCTCAAGGAGTGGCGATCATTACTGGGTGTTCGCGCACATCACCCCATCGTTTGATGCGGCAAAGAATATCGTCGGCGCACATTCAAATCGTCGCTGCCCAGACAGACAAGCGATTCAAACGATCACCCCGATTTATCAACTATTGAAACAGGAAGAAGAAAAACACCCCATGGCAAAAGACGGCATGGCGGCTTCACTTGCTCTGCTCAACTCTGTCCTTGCTGAGAAAGGAGTCAGCTATGATGAATTTATCCTCTCTCTCTAAAACGGGGTGGCTTGGCATTATATCCACCAACGCCATTGTGATTGCGCTATTTCAGACCAACTATGCCGCGCCGCTGCTAAGCGTCGCCGTCATTCTTCTTGGAGCGCAAGCCTATTGCATAC
>CAUJIC010000047.1 GCA_963205305.1 Pseudomonadota bacterium
CACATAGCGAAAGAACGATTAAATATCCTTCGTGCTAGTCCTCACGATGCGACCGCATTAGGCAACCTTCAACAAGCCGACACTTATAATTCCATGCCCCTATCCGATACGGCGCAGAAAAAATTTGACCTTCTACAACCCATTATTGCAAGCGGCGTCGAAACGAAATGTAGCGAATCTGTGCCCGTTAAAACCGAGTCAGGCATTGAAGTGAACGCTGCATCTGCGCCGCTCATGACGGAGGCGTATCCAACCAACGCATGCCTGCTTTCTGAATATGAAATAACATCGGCTAGAGTATACACCTCCACGGCGACAGAGGACTTGGCGCGAAACTTCGTTTCTAGCTCTGGCAAAAAGATTTCTATCGGACCCGCTGAAAATGTGGACAATAGTGAGTCCAAATCCCCTAGCCCATCGCCAGCAATACCCCCTTCAGCCTCACTACATCGTTAATACTGTTTCTCCACACTATAAGCTGCTATAAAAAACTCCATGCGCCTCCTCCCCCTCCTACTTGCCCTGCTTGCCATGCCCTCTTTCGCGCAGCAGATGATCTATTACAAAATCTCCTCGGGCACGGGCTTCCTGATCAATAACGATGGGCATGTGGTCACCAACGAGCATGTGGTTCGGGGATGCAAGTCCATTTCCATTTTAACGCCCAAGGGCGAAGAACAGGCCGATTTGGTGGCTACCCACCCCGAACGCGACCTGGCGGTGCTAAAAACGGCCTATATTGGCAAAACCACGGCGCCCATGCGCTGGAACATCAGCGACTTGCACGTAGGGGATGGGGTGGTGGTCATGGGATACCCTGGGCAGGAAGGTTCCACAGGCCATTCCCAGTACAAAAAAACGAGCATCACCTCACTCAAAGGCCCCACGGGCGAGGACCAGTGGATTCAGCTAGCCAGCGTTGCCTCGAAGGGTAATTCGGGTGGGCCTGTGCTTGATGGTTCGGGCAATGTTATTGCCGTTATTTCTGGCATGGCCATGACCTACCATGTGGGGGCTGATGGTAAACCCATAGGTGCCCCCGTCAAGAAATCCGACGTGGCGATTACCCTGGCCGCCTTGCAGGATTTTCTGCGTGATCACGGGGTGAGCTTCTACGAATCCACCAGCGGCAATGTAGCATATGGCGATGGAGTGCTACGCGACAATGCCCGTAACTTCATCGTCCCCGTACGCTGTATTCAGGATGTTACGCGCCGCTAATGGCCGCTGCCATGCTCGGCTGGCGCTGGCTTAGGCGCTTCCACAGGTGCCGCAGGCGCAGGGGCTTCTGGCGCTGCCTCTTTTGGCAGTACCATATCGGGAATCAGGATGTGCGACCCGCGCAACATGACCAGTGAAATCCGACGATTTTTGGGGCCACGCGGCTCATCAGGGGTGAACAATTCCTTATCCGCCACGCCGATGACTTTCTTCGCTCGCTCGGCTTCTAGGCCTGCTTTGGTGAGGAAGCGACGCGCCGCTTGCGCACGGTCAGCAGATAACTCCCAATTGGTGTAGTCTGCGCGCCCCGTCTCAGCAGGCGATGCATCCGTATGCCCCGCAATCGACATGTAATTCGGCATTTTCCGAATGAGTTCGCCCATACGGGTAAGGATGGTGCGTCCGTGCTCCGTAAGTGTCGCTGTAGATTTCTCGAACATGGCGTATTTCGCGTTATCCGTTACGTCGATCCGCAAGCCTTCAGGGGTTTGGGTCACGCTGATATTGTCGGCGTATTTCTGCATCGACGCTTCCTGCGCAATGGCCTGCTCAATCGCGCTTTCGCTTTGTTTGAAGAGATTGTCATCCTTATCGGATTCGTCTTTAGCTTGGTTTTCTGGGTTACCCGCCACCGTGCCACTAGGGGTGTAGCCTGTTACAATCGCAGGGTCGGACATTTGCCCCTTGGCGGTGCCCTCGGTGTTGGGTGAAAGCCCTCCATCGAAGCCAATGCCTTGGCTGTCTTTAATCCCCTGCGTGGGCGTAAAATACTCCGACAGCCCTTTCAGCGTTTCCTTCGAGGCCGAGGATAGCAGCCACAAAAGCAGGAAGAACGCCATCATCGCCGTCACGAAATCGGCATAGGCCACCTTCCACGCGCCGCCATGGTGGCCGCCCGCGACCTTCTTCACCTTCTTGATGATAATCGGGCGTTTGCCGTCATCCTTACCTTTGGCAGCCATGGCTTACCCCGCGGCAGGAAGGTTGTTCAGCACTTGTTCCATTTCCGCAAATTTCGGCTGGTACACACTTGGGATATTGCCACGGCCAATCTCGACCGAGACCTGCGGCGCGTTGCCATGCAAATGCGAGACCAGTACCGACTTAATGATCATGTAGAAGGTATGATCCTGATCGTACATCTGGGTCAATTTCGAGGCAATCGGCCCCACCAGCCCGTACGCCAAAAACACCCCAAGGAACGTACCCACCAGCGCGCCACCAATCATCCCGCCAAGAATTTCTACGGGCTCGCTGATGCTGGCCATCGTCTTAATCACCCCTAGCACCGCTGCCACAATCCCGAGTGCCGGAATACCATCGGCCATCGTCTGAATCGCGTGGGCGGGGGCAAGTAACTCATGGTGATGTTTCTCCAGCTGCTTCTCCATCATGTCTTCGAGCTGGTTCGGATCCTCGAAGTTCATGGTAATCATGCGCAGCGTATCGCAGATAAATTCTACCGCAAAATGGTCGTGCACAATCTTCGGATACTGGCTAAATATAGCGGATTGTTCTGGATTTTCAATGTGCTGCTCAAGCGCCACCATGCCCTTCGTGCGCACCAACTTCAAAATCGCAAACAGGAGCGCAAGCACATCCTGATAATCTTGCTTCTTCCATTTTGGCCCTTTGAACGACTTGCCAAAATCCTTCAGCGAGGCTTTGATAACATTGCCTTTATTGGCAATCATGAAGGCACCGACTGCAGCACCCCCAATCGCCATGAACTCGTGTGGGGCGGCATGAAGGATAATCGCGAACTTACCGCCGCCAAGCACGTAACTGCCAAAAACCATCGCAAATACAACAACAATACCGATAATTCCAAGCATGTTCACATCCAGCTATAAAGTATGATGCCTCAATCTAACGCATTCCAAATGGCTTTCCAGTGCAATCGCCGTTGTGCACATTAGTTCGGTATCTTTCGTGATGCTGTTGCAACCGCGTCACGCGATGGGTGGGTTTAATACCCCCGCCATGGGTCATACAAATCCGGCATACCGATAAGTTCGGCGAGGGCCTGATAGGCCGCATCCAACTCCGTTACGAATGCGGGATCACGCAAATCCGAAAATTGTAGGCGGTCACGGTAATGGGTTTCGACCCATTTTTTTAGGAGCAAGTATTTCTGATCCGTGAGTACCACCCCCGGATGAAGCGACTCTTCTCGTTCCGCATCCAGAACGATTCGCAACCTCAAACATGCAGGGCCACCCCCGTTACGCATACTTTCACGCACGTCTAGGTAGTGGACATGGTGGAGCGCGCCCTGCCCCATGAGCCGATCGACCACCCCCCTGACACCCGCATGATTCGAGCACTCGGAGGGCGAAACAAGGGCGAAGGTTTGGTCGGGCAATTCGAGCAGTTGCGAGTTGAATAAGTAGGTCGAAACCGCATCCTCGACACTTAACTCGTCGGCACGAACTTCAAAAAACTGTAACTCGGGGCGGGCAGCAAAATAGGCGGCGAGTTTTTTCTGGTGTTCGGGAATAAATGCCCCTTCATGGACCACCATCAGTCGGGTGGTGTTCATGGCGATCACATCGTTATGAAATACGCCCCTATCAATCGCTTCGGGGGATTGCTGCAGCAGCATAATATGCTCAGCATCGAGACCGTGAAGGCGCGCAATCGCCTCGCTTGCTGCCCGCTGTTGGCGGGGCGGATGCTTCTGGGTTCGTAAAGTTACTTCATGACTTTTACCATAGACAAAAATATTTAATGAATTTTTATTATCATTATTATTTACTCTCATATGATTAGCTGCTCCCTCGTCGGCCATCAATTCGACCGGCGGAAGCGCATTATGAATCGAAAATAATTTTTTATTATGGAAAATTCTATTGAGCAGCCGCTCGGAGAATGCTGCCTCAACACTACGATGGTAATGGCTCGTCAGATTGGCAGGCGTTAGATGGGTTTTTCCGTCGGCCGCGTCGGGGGATGGGGTCACCGTTGCGGCGTTGGCTGCCCACATAAACGACGACGAATAGAGGGCAGCGAGTAGATGGGGAGCCTGTGTATAAGCTGCATCCAAAGACTCCCCTAGCGACCCCAAAAACCCCAGGCGTTTAAGCTCAAAAACCAGCGGACGGTAGTGCGGTGGAAGGAAGGCTTGCTTCATCCCCAAGTTGCGAACAAAGAGCATTTTCTCGAGCCCTTGTAACGCCGCCATGCGCGGATTCGACACCATGCCCGCATTATGGGCAGCAGCGAGGTTTCCCGTGGCTAAGCCCGCATAGTTATGGGTTGGGCCCACCAGTCCATCGAACTGCCACTCACGATTGCTCATCATCTATCCTATTGTTATTCCCGCAGGGATTTGGTTTGGGAGCGCTAGCATCCCCGACTCGACTGAGGCCACAGGGTAGGCACAATAGTCGGCCGAGTAGTAGCCAGCAGGACGGTGGTTGCCACTCAACCCGATTCCGCCGAAGGGCCCAGCACCCGAAGCGCCCGTTGTCTGGCGGTTCCAATTAATTAAGCCCGCTCTTAATTGACTACTAACCTTTTGAAACACTGCCGAATCATCGCATAGAACCGCCGCGCTTAACCCATACTGTGTACTATTCGCGCAATCGATCGCTTCTTCCATCGTATCCACGCAATAAACCTGCAGTAATGGGCCGAAATATTCCGTATCTGGAACGTTTTTAACACCGGTCATGTCGATAATCGCAGGGGATAAAAACGGCAATCCCTCACGCAGCTGACGCATACGAAGGAGCACTTTTCCACCTAGTTTTTCAAGCGTCATTTGCGCCTCAAGTAATCGATTCGCTTCGCGCATGGAAATCACTGGCCCCATAAAGGGGGCAGGCGTTTCGTCATGCGCCCCGATAACGAGGGATGCGGAAACCTGAGTTAACTTGGCCAAAAATGCGTCGCGGCCATCCCATTTCGGTAGAACGAGCCTGCGTGCACAGGTGCAGCGCTGCCCCGTACCCGTAAACGCCGAAAGTATTGTTTCGAGCACTGCGGCCTTAATGTCCGATACCTTGCTGATAATCAATGGGTTATTGCCGCCCATCTCGAGCGCCAGCATCACCTCGGGCCGCCCTGCCAACTGGGCATGAATGGCTTTGCCTGTGGCCGAGGATCCCGTGAACAAAATGCCATCCACCGCAGCGTTGGCAAGCGCCATACCCGTCTCGCGCTCCCCTTGAATCAGATTTAACACGCCCGCAGGCAACCCCGCCGCGTCCCATTGCTTGACCATCCACTCCGCCACCATGGGCGTCTGCTCGCTAGGCTTGAAGACGATGGTGTTGCCCGCCAGCAGCGCAGGCATGATATGGCCATTGGGCAAATGGGCAGGAAAATTATAGGGTCCATACACCGCCATCACGCCATGCGGGCGGTGACGAACGACTGCCGTGCCGACGGGCGACGTGCGCGATTTGGTGCCGGTGCGCTCTGCATAGGCTTCGCTCGCATAGGTCAGTTTGGCAACCACTGCGGCCACCTCGGATTTAGCATCCCACATCGCCTTACCAGTCTCGTTGGCAATCGCCAGCGCCAACTCGTCCTGAGCGCCTAATATCAATGACTTAAACTTATCCACCAGCGCATAGCGCGCCTCGTACCCAAGTGCTGCCCATTGAGGAAATGCAGCACGCGCAGCGCTTACCGCCTCACCCACTTGGGTGCCATCCGCCGCCTTGCCCTGCCACAGGGTTTTACCCGTTGCAGGGTTGGTCGATACAAAGGAATGGCTGCCAGAATCAACCCATAAGCCATTGATATACTGCATAAGAACCCCTATTGAAATTCATTGTGGCTAGACGGGATAATAACGCACCGTGTCGCCAACGCTCACCCCTGCTCTGCGTGCCAAGCGCGGGGTGATACTCACGCCACCCGCAACCTCCTCGAGCCGCCCGACCGCGCAACGAAAGCCTGTGAATTGGTCGTTACTCACCATAAATTTACTGGTTTCCTCTTGCAATTCCGCTATCGTAATAATCTTGGCCAGCTTAGCTTTTGCCACCACATCGATGCTGGTACGCTCGGCAATCAGGGTAGGCCCGCCATCGAAAATGTCGACATAGCCCGTATATTTAAACCCCTGCCGTTCGAGCATTGCCTTCGCAGGCTCAGAGGCAGAGTTGACCATGCCCACTGCCGCCTGTGCCGATTTAGGCATGAGGCTGAGGTAAATTGGGTATTTGGGCATCAGATCGTTGATGAACTGGTTGCCCTGCGTGGCGTTGATATAATCCGCCTTGGCGAAGCCCATCTGGAAGAACTTCTTGGGCAAGGCATTGTAAAATGGTGCATTTCCCTCGACATCATGCACGCCGCGCATTTCCGCAATCACCTGATCGGCGAAATGCTGAGGAAACGCCGCCATGAACATGAACCGCGCCAGCGACATCATTTTGCCCAGTCGGTCGCGCCGATAGGAAGGTTCGAGGAACAGTGAACCCACTTCGGTCGCCCCCGTTAAATCATTCGTCACCTGCAGCATGGTCTGCTTGCTGAAAATATCGAGCTGCGTCGATACTTGGGTGATTGTCGTCAGCTTATAGGAATAAAAGGGCTGGCTGAGGCCGATATGCGCCTTAATGCCGCACGTGCCTGCAATATGGCCGCCATTTTCGCTATCTTCGAGCACGAAAAAGAAGCTTTCTTGGCCTTTTTTGGGGTATTGCCCCGCAAAACTAGCCACCGATGCCTCAATTTTCTCGCGCAGCACCGCTTCATCGGGCGGCAGCGATGTCATTCCAAACCCCGCTTGGCGGGCAAGCTCGAGCACAGCGGCGTGGTCGTTGATCGTCGCAGGGCGCAAAAACACGTAAAACCTCTCTATTAGCTATGCAAGCAGCATACGCCTCCTATCAAGCATACTCAAGTGGCAGCTTGGCATCAGGTTTAACGCCATCTCCTACCCTCTCGCGCTGTGATAAAATCGCCGCTTGACCTGCCACGCGCTTTTGTGCATCTTGATTTTCGGGACAAGAATGGAGGCGTTATGAAACAAGCCAGTAAAAAATCATCGGCCACGGGCACAAGCAATGTCACCCCCATCCATGGCGGCAAACGCCAAGGTGCTGGGCGGCCCAAGGGCAGCGGACGCTTTGGCGAAATTACCGAGCGCGTGCGCGTACCTGCCAGCTTGGTGGGGGATGTGATTCGATTTGTGGAATCGAAGGCCTTCAAAATCCCACTCTATAGCGCCACGGTGCAGGCAGGCTCACCCGCCTTTGCGGATGACCACGTGGAAACGCGGATGGACTTGAACGCGCACCTTGTCCGTAAGCCCGAGGAAACTTTCTTGGTACGGGCGGCGGGTGATTCCATGATCGATGCCAATATCCGCGATGGTGACCTGCTCGTGGTCGATCGCGCGGCGGCCCCCAAACACGGCAAAATCGTCATTGCGGCGGTGGATGGCGCACTGACGGTGAAATTCCTCATTATCAAGCAGGGCCGCACCTACCTCATGCCCGCTAATCCCGAATATTCGCCCATCCCCGTGAACCCCGAAACGGGCGTGACTATTTGGGGTGTCGTCACCAGTTCGGTGCGCGAACACTAGTAACATCGCAACATCTGCATCGGGACATTTTTCTTTCCCCAACTTTTGCAGTTTACGTTGTATGATATCGGAACCATCGGTAATATAAGGCGAACACCCCACGCGAATGAATCATCCGTGGGTTAGTCGCGTCACTTTTCGAAAGTTACACATCCATGTCCGAACTTCCTCCTAAAACCCACAATCTTGGCGCGCTGAGCCAAGAATTGATTGCCAAAGGCCGCCACTATTATGTGCCCAACTACAAACCGCGCGAGATGATTCTCGATCACGGAAAAGGCTCCACCGTGTGGGATTTAGATGGCCAAGACTACATCGATTTAGGCTCGGGCATTGCCGTGTGCAGCCTTGGGCACCAAGACCCTGATTTGCTTGCTGCGCTCGATACCCAGTCGCGCAAACTCTGGCATACCAGCAATATCTTTTTCACCGAGCCGCCGATTCGCTTGGCTGAAAAACTGGTGGAATCCTCGGGCTTTGCCAAAAAAGTATTCTTCAGCAATTCAGGCGCGGAGGCCAACGAAGCAGCCATCAAGCTCGCTCGCAAATACGCTGCCGACCAAGGAAAGCCGCCTGAAAAACGCAACATCATCAGCTTCAACGGCTCCTTCCATGGCCGTACCTTGGCCACCGTCACCCTCACCGCTCAACCCAAATACCAAATCGGATTCGAGCCCACGCCCGCTGGCTTCATCTACTGCGACATCTTCAACGATGAAGCAGCCATCGAGGCATTGGTCGATGATTCCATTTGCGCGATCTTTGTGGAACCCGTGCAAGGTGAAGGCGGTGTGATGCCTGCGAAAGCTGGCTTTTTGAAACATCTGCGTGCCTTGTGCGATAAGGTCGGCGCGCTGCTAATTGTCGATGAAATTCAGGCAGGGCTTGGCCGCACGGGAACATTATTTGCCTACGAGCAAGATGGCATTAAACCCGATGTGGTTACCCTTGCCAAAGCCCTTGGCGGCGGGCTGCCGATTGGGGCGATGCTAGTGGGCGATAAAGCAGCCGATGTGCTGCAATTTGGCACGCACGGCACCACCTTTGGCGGCAACCCTGTCATGGCGGCGGTGGCGCTGGCATCGGTGACCAAATTGGCAACGCCAGCGATTGCAGCGAATGTAAAAAAGCAAGGCGATGCGCTGCGTAAGGGGCTTGAAGCCATCAATGCCGAGCTTGGCCTGTTCAAGGAAATCCGCGGCCGCGGGCTGATGATTGGCGCGGAATTGGTTGCCGAACATGCAGGCAAATCGGGCGACATCTCGGAGCTTGCCCGCAAGGAGGGCACGCTGGTGCTGGTTGCTGGGCCGAACGTCATGCGCTTTTTGCCTCCATTGGTGATTACGGATGCCGAGCTGGCCGAGGGCCTGAAACGCTTTAAAGCCGCACTCATGAAATACAAGGCGGGTATTGCCTGATGGATACAGCCACACGCGCGGTGCTTGATTGGGTCGCAACACAACGCGAACCCATGATAACGCTGACCGAGCGCTGGGCCTCCATCAATTCGGGCAGCTATAACCTTGAAGGTTTACGCGCCATGCGCGCCGCACTGGCGGAGGCTTTTGCGCCGCTCGGCGGCGTGGCCGAGGTGCTGCCGCTTGCCCCCATCAGCCAAATCAATGCAAAGGGCGAATCTGTAAGCATCGCCATGGCCGAAGCGCTTAGCATTAAAAAGCGTCCGAGCGCACTTACGCAAATCCTCCTCGTGGGGCATATGGATACGGTGTATAGCATCGACCATCCCTTTCAAAAAACTACCAAACTTTCCGAGAATATATTGAACGGCCCTGGTGTGGCCGATCTCAAAGGCGGCCTTGCCGTCATGCTCCACGCGCTGATGGCGCTCGAACGTAGCCCATGGGCAGAGAATATTGGCTGGCAGGTGCTGCTCAACCCCGATGAAGAAATTGGCAGTGTCGCAAGTGACCCGTTGTTAAAAGCCGCCGCTGCGGGCAAACAACTTGGCCTTGTGTATGAACCCGCCTTGGCGGATGGCACCTTGGCAGGGGCGCGCAAAGGCAGCGGTAATTTTACGCTGGTGGTGCGCGGCCGCGCGGCGCATGCTGGCAGAAATCCTGAGGATGGGCGCAACGCCATCGTAGCCCTTGCCGACATCACCCAACGTGTGTTTGCACTCAATGGCAGGCGTGAGGGGCTAACCCTCAACCCCGCGAAAATCGAGGGTGGCGGTGCGCTCAACGTGGTGCCTGATTTGGCCATACTGCGTTTCAACATCCGCACCCGTGAATTGGCGGATGAAGCATGGGTGCTAGGCGAGCTGCATAAGCTTGTGGATGAATGGTGCAATAAGGATGGCTATCAGGCTGAACTCCATGGCCATTTTACCCGTAAGCCCAAACCCATGTCGCCTGAGGTTCAGAAGGTATTCGACCTTGTGCAGCAGTGCGGGGCGGAGCTTGGCCTAACGATTGGCATCAAACCCTCGGGCGGGTGCTGCGATGGGAATAATTTATGGCACCATGGCCTGCCCAATGTCGATACGCTCGGTGTGCGCGGCGCGAACATCCATTCGGCGGATGAGGTGGCCTATCTCGATAGCTTCGTCGAACGCGCCCAGCTCTCGGCGCTCATCTTGATGACGCTTGCGAAGAGCGCTGCCTAACCAAACACCTTGCCAAACTGCTGCTTCAGCACCGCATCCACCTCGTCCATCGTCGCCATCACCCCAAGCTGGTGCAGGCTCGTCACCCCAAATTCACGGATGCCACAGGGAACAATCCCAGCATAATGCGATAAATCGGGGTTCACGTTCAGGGCAATGCCGTGACTCGTCACCCATTTTTGCACCCGCACACCGAGCGCCGCAATTTTCGCCTCGCCGCGCGGTGTATTCACCCACACCCCCACGCGCCCATCGCGTAAAAACCCCTCAATGCCAAACTGGGCAAGGGTGAGGATAATCCACTGCTCCAGCTGCTTCACATAGGCACGCAAATCTGGTTCTTGTCCCTTGGCGGCGGCACGTTTTTTGAGATCGAGTATGAGGTATACCACCCGCTGGTTGGGGCCATGATAGGTCACCTGCCCGCCGCGTCCCGTTTCGTAGGTGGGAATGGCTTCGCCCAGCACATCGCCCACCTTGGCACTGGTGCCGAGTGTGTAGAGTGGCGGGTGCTCCACCAGCCACACCAACTCCTCGGCTTTGCCTTGCTGGATTGCCTCTACCCGTGCTGCCATCGTGGCGAGTGCATCTGGGTAGGTAGTGAGTCCTTGGGTTATTTTCCATTCCATGGGGCAGCTATAGCCCACTCTGCCGCGCCAACGCAACCGCACCATGTACTATTAGCGATGCTTCTACACTAATCGCTTGCCCCCTCGCCCAACATTTGCTAACCCGCACCTCCTAGCTGGCTGATGTGCGACCATGGCGGAATTGGTAGACGCACTACCTTGAGGTGGTAGCGGGGCGACCCGTGGAAGTTCGAGTCTTCTTGGTCGCACCAGCCAGCTAGTGAATGCACCACATTTTCACACGTGTTGGAGGGTAAGCGATGAGCGAACAAACGACCCCTCCTGAAACACAGTATGCACCGCTCGATAGCGACAATCGCTTTTCCTTAAACCCCGAGCTTACCGCCGCCATTTTTGATGCCGTGGCGCGGGGCGATGTGGCCGCAGCGCATGATTTGGTGGCGCCCCTGCCCGCGCCCGACCAGGCCGAGTTGTTCGAGCAGCTTGACCACGACGAGCGCCAGTTCCTCACCACCGCCCTTGCGGGGGATTTTGATTCTGAAACCTTGGCCGAGCTTTCCCCTGAAGCAGCAGAGGATGTGATCGAGGCACTGGGCACCGAAAAATCCGCCGAAGTGCTGGCGGACATGGAAACCGATGATGCCGTCAACATTCTTCAGGATTTGGCACCCGCCGAGCAGATGGAGCTACTCGAAGGCATGCCCATCGACATGCGCGAGGACATTGAGGAGAGCCTGACCTACGAGGCCGAATCAGCAGGGCGACTGATGCGCAAAGCGCTGGTCGCTGTGCCTGAATTCTGGACGGTGGGCGACACAATCGATTTCATGCGCGCGGCGGACGAACTGCCCGAATATTTTTATGTGATTTATACCGTGAACGCAGGGTTTGTACCCACAGGCCGTATCATGCTTGGCACCATTTTGGCGCATAAGCGCGAGGTGCCGCTGGAGCAAATTCGCCAGACGAATCTCTACGCCATCGCCACCGATACCGACCAAGAAGAGGTCGCGTATCTCTTCCGTAAATACGCGCTGGTCGAAGCACCCGTCATCAACCACGAGGGCATGCTGGTCGGTACCATCACGGTGGATGACGTGGTTGATGTACTCGTCGAGGAAGACGAAGAGGATTACCTGCACGCAGGGGGTGTTGCGGGACAGGATTTCCAATCCAGCGTGTGGCAGACCACCCGATCGCGCTTCTCGTGGCTCTTCATCAACCTGCTTACCGCGGTGCTCGCCTCACTAGTGATTTCGCTGTTTGAAACCACCATCGAGCAAGTGGTAGCACTCGCCATGATGATGCCCATGGTCGCCAGCATGGGCGGCAATTCGGGGACGCAGACAGTTACGGTGGCGGTGCGCGCCATCGCTACGCGGCAGTTGAATGACGGCAATAGCGGCAGTTATATCCGCAAGGAAATGATCATTGGCCTGCTGAACGGAGCTGGCCTTGGGCTCATTATGGCGGTCGGTGCGTTCACCTTATTCCACAGCCTCAAGCTGGCGCTGGTCATGTGGCTTGCCGCCACCGCCACCATGATGATGGCGGGGCTATGGGGGGCACTCATCCCCATCTTCTTACACCGCCGTGGGTATGACCCTGCTATCTCCAGCACCATCTTCCTCACCACGGTAACGGATTGTGTCGGTTTCTTCAGCTTCCTTGGCCTTGCGACGGTGATATTGCTGGCCGTGTAACCTTTCCTGACCACCCCACGAATTATCTGGTAGGAGATAGCGTATGAAATACATCCTCACCATCCTCGCCACCATTCTATTCGGGAGTTCTGCCATGGCTACAACCCCAGCACCCGCAACGAAAACTGCGATGTTCGCGGGGGGCTGTTTTTGGTGCATGCAGCCCGCGTTCGATAACGCGGCGGGTGTGACTGCAACATCCGTAGGTTATAGCGGTGGCAGCAAAGAAACCGCGACCTACGAGCAAGTCTCGACGGACACCACTGGCCACGCAGAAGTGATTCAGGTGACGTATGACCCCGCCAAAATCGCCTACGAAAAACTGCTCGAAACCTACCTCGAAAACATCGATCCCACTGACGCCGAGGGGCAATTTGCGGATAAAGGTAAGCACTATCAAACCGCCATCTATTATGTAGATGATGCACAAAAACTAGCCGCCGAAAAAGCGCTGGCCGGTATTGCCCCTAAATTCGCGCCGAAGCCGATTGTGGTAAAAGTCAAACCCGCTACGCCGTTCTATGCGGCCGAGGATTACCACCAAAAATACTACCAGAAAAACAGCCTGCACTATAACGCCTACAAATATGGCTCTGGCCGCGCAGGATATATCGAAAAGACGTGGGGTAAGAAGTAACCGCTACTCGTCGCTATGCTTGATAATAACATAGCCTTCTGCTTTACGGTCTTTCACGCAATCCTCAGCATTGGATTTCTGGATGCTGTAACCCACCATGCCGCCAACAACCGAACCAACCGAACCGCCCCCGCACGTCACGACGGTTTTAGTCTTCGGGTGCCGCAGTACCGTCTCTGGCGTTGCACATGCCGTAAGGGAAAAAAGCAGGATAAGGATAAGCGTTCGCTTCATAGCTAACTAATCAGGCGCAAATTTTCGAGAATTTTTATCTCGCGCTCGCTTTGCGGCTCGTCATTATCGTTCTGGCTTTCGAAGGTCGAGTCCGTCACAGGAACCACATTCCGGCGCACCGATTCGGCACGCATATCTTCAATCGCCAAGCGCTCAGTGCGCTTTAGCTTGCCATCCACCTTCGCGCCATCCTCAATGGTGATGGATTCATGCATGATGGTGCCGCGCACATGGGCGGTCTCGAATAAGGTCACATTTTCTGCCTTAATCAGGCCATCGACCGTGCCATGAACAAATACCTCGTTGGCCACCAAATCGCCACGGATGCGACCATCGGGGCGCACAGTAACCGAATGACCGCGTACGTTACCATCCACTTGGCCATCAATATCCAGCACGCCATCGCTGACGATATTGCCCAACACATTCATGTTGCTCGCCACGACCGATAATTCCATCGAGCGGCGCACCGCGTTATCGCTAGCGCTCGCCTTGCTACCCTTAATTAAGCGCTTGAACATCTTCGCCTGCTTTCAAAAAGTTAGCTGGGTTGATTGGTTTATCGTTGTACCGCACTTCATAATGCAAATGGTCACCTGTAGAGCGACCCGTGGAACCTTGGATGGCAATAGCCTGACCTTTTTTCACTAACTGTCCAGGGCGAACCAAAATTTGGCGCAAATGGCCATAGCGCGTAGTGAAGCCATATTCATGCTTCACATCCACCACATTACCATACGCCGTTTTCCAGCCCGCAAAATCAATACGACCGCTATTGGTGGCAAGCACCTTAGTGCCGCTTGGACCAGCCAAATCGACCCCTGCATGCACGCTAAGCGTACCGCGGAATGGATCCACCCGCGTACCAAAGCCGCTCGTTTTGCGATAATTCGTTGCCATTGGCTGAGCAAGTGGCATGGCAGAAACGACATCGTTTAGTGTCATCAACTTACGTAAATCGAAATAGAGTTCGGTTTCCTTTTCCTTCAATACTGAAGTTGGTAGCGGTTCATACGGGCCACCCTGACCGTCGCTGGTGGCTGCCTGCGTGCGCCCATATTTCTCGCGGCGCTGGTCTTCCTGAATTTGCTTCGCCTCTGCCGCACGACGCAACGGTTCGGCATTGATGCCTGTGCGCGCAATCACCTTCTCGATTTCCTTGATTTTACCGCCGGTTGTCGCGCGAATACCTGCAATCATCGCGTCGTGGTCGGTTTGCAAATCCTTGACCTTCGCTTCCAAGAATTGGATACGATTAAAGACCACGTTGTACTGAGCATCTGCCTCCGTAGCGCCCGCAGGGGTAGCTGTTGCTGGGCTTGCACCTGCAGAAAATTGCTCAACGATTTCCTTGGCTGCTTCCGCCGTTTTTGCACCTTTTCCGCCCTCAGCGAGCTTCATCAAATCCTGCTTAAGAAGTGCAAACTCGGCTTCCACTTTGGCATTTTCCTGTTCAAAGCTGGCAAGTTTTTGCTCTTTCTCGTTAATGACCTGCTGTGCGGCCATGTAGGAGCCGCCGAAATAACTGCCAAACCCTACAAAGCCTAACACTGCAACGCTCATCAATAGCTGCGCGCGCGCCGAAAACGGAACGTGGGTGGTGGTGTGTCCCGAAACAACAATGATGCTGCGCTTACTGAACAGACGGTCAAAAAACCCGCGGACTCCGCCGCGAACCACTGATTTTGCTTTATTGCCTTTGCGTTTGGTACGCTGATTTGCCTGTTTTGCCATCGGTAATCCTTTGGTTAATCCCTGGTTTTTGCAACCCATAGAACCATAATAAATCAAATGGTTGCTATGTCCCCTTCGGGGTGGCCACATCTTTCAGTAGGATAGCTGCGAAGAAACCATCCGTCCCGTCTTTGTGCGGGCTGAGCACGAGGCTGGCACCAACGCCATCGCGTGCAAGTAGGTGCTTATTCCACAGTTTATCGGGCGCTTCAACCCGAAAAGTCGGATTACCCCCAAGGAATTGTTGTACCTGCCAAAAATTCTCATCCGGAAATACCGAACAGGTGACGTAAACCAGCCGCCCACCGGGCTTCACCAGCCGTGCGGCGCTTTGTAAAATGCGCCCTTGGATGGCCTTAATTTCCTGCAAATCTTCGAGCGTAAATCGCCATTTGAGGTCGGGGTTGCGCCGCCACGTGCCCGAACCCGAGCAAGGGGCATCGACCAAGACCCAATCGGCACTGGCAATGTGGCGCTTTAAAAACGGGTCGGTCTCGTCGCGCAGCACGTGGGTTTGCACATTGCTGGCCCCTGCCCGCGCCAAGCGCTTGCCCATTTGCGCCAGGCGCCCTGCCGAGGTATCCCACGCCAAAATACGCCCTTTATTTTGCATCGTCGCGGCGATTGCCAAAGTTTTGCCCCCCGCCCCCGCACAAAAATCGATGACTTTTTGGCCAGGCTTGGCCTTCACCAGCAGCGCGGCAATTTGGCTGCCTTCATCCTGCATCTCGAATTTCCCATCCTTGAAGGCCTGCGTATTAAACGCCGCAATCCGCTTTTTAAGCCGCACACCCACGGGCGAATGGGGCGTTGGCACGCCAAAATAACCGTCCTTATCAAGCGCGAGGATGAGGTCGCTGGCATCTTTACATTTGAGGGTATTCGCACGCAAATCAATCGGCGCTTGGCTGTTCAACGCTTCCATGGCCGTGGGCAAATCATCGCCGAACGCGTCCTTCAGGCGGCCTTCCATCCATTCAGGATAATTCAGGCGCGCATCATCCGACATTTCATCGTTCAAAAACTCACGCTTGGCACAGCGCTCCAGCATCACGCGCTCTTGGTCAGTCAGCGCGGCAGGGCAATATTGCGTGCCATCGAACCCTTCGGCAATATCATCCACCGTCATTTTCGGTTCGTGGAACAGCAGCGCCACCATCACCACCCGACGCGGCGTGACCGAGCGGTCGCACGCCTCGATATGCCATTGCAGCGAACCACCAAAGCGTAGGGTAAAATACACCAATTCCGAAATCGCACCCCGATCTTTACTGCCAATATAGCGCCGCGCACGGAAGTAATCAGCAAGTAATCCATCCACCGGCGCGCGCTTATCGGCCTGCCAGATAGACTGGACATGCTCCATAATCTCGATAGCAGCTTGTATGCGGGCAGCGGGTTTCATGATAATCCAAATGTTAAGGGCTGGCGCTTATAGCACAGCCCACCCGCTAGCGAAAGCTAGAATCTAGCTCTCCAACCGATAATTTGGCGCTTCTTTGGTGATGGTAATGTCGTGCACATGGCTCTCGCGCAGGCCAGCCCCTGTCATCCGCACAAATTTGCAGTTATTGCGCATGGATTCAATGGTCGCGTTGCCCGTGTAGCCCATGGAGGCTTTGAGCCCGCCCACCAGCTGGTGGATGACCCCCGCCACCGAACCTTTGAACGGCACACGCCCCTCGACCCCTTCGGGCACCAGTTTCAGGGCTTCGGTCACCTCTGCTTGGAAGTAACGGTCGGCCGAGCCTTTGGCCATGGCGCCCACACTGCCCATGCCGCGATAGGTTTTGTAGCTGCGGCCTTGGAACAAAATCACCTCGCCGGGGGATTCCTCAGTACCCGCGAACAGCGAGCCGATCATCGCCACGTTCGCGCCAGCCGCAATGGCCTTCGCAAAATCGCCACTGAACTTAATCCCGCCATCGGCAATGATGGGGATGCGCTTTTTCTCGGTCACCGAGCGTACATCCATAATCGCGCTCAGTTGCGGCACACCCACCCCCGCCACCATGCGGGTGGTACAAATGGACCCAGGGCCGATGCCCACTTTCACCGCATCTACCCCCGCAGCAATCAGTGCTTCGGCTGCTTCGGCAGTGGCAATGTTACCTGCAATCACCGCGACATGGGGGTGTAACCTCTTGATCTCCTGCACGGTTTGCAAAACGCCTTTGCTGTGGCCGTGCGCGGTGTCCACAATAATCACATCCACATCGGCAGCGATGAGTGCTTCGGCGCGCGCAATACCCTCCGCCCCCGTACCGACCGCGGCGGCCACACGCAAACGACCTCGCTCATCCTTCGCGGCTTGCGGATATTTCACTGATTTTTCAATATCTTTAACCGTTATCAACCCCACGCAGCGATAATTCACATCCACCACCAGCAGCTTTTCGATACGGTGTTGGTGCAGCAATTTCTTTGCTTCTTCCTTGCTGATGCCCTCTTTGGTCGTGATCAGTTTCTTGGTCATTAAGTCAGCCACAGGCTGCTTTAAATCGGTAGCGAAACGAACATCGCGGTTGGTGAGAATACCCACCAACGTGCCATCCTTTTCTGTCACGGGGATGCCCGAGATATGGTTCGCATCCATCAGCGCATAGGCATCGGCCAGTGTTTTATCAGGGGTGATGGTAACAGGGTTGACCACCATGCCCGATTCGAACTTCTTCACCCGCGTTACTTCGTTGGCTTGTGCCTCGAGATCCATGTTCTTGTGGATGGTGCCGATACCGCCATGCTGCGCCATAGCAATCGCAAGGGACGACTCCGTCACCGTGTCCATCGCCGCCGACATGAGGGGGATGCCCAGCTCAATGCCCTGCGTCAGCTTAGTTTTTGTATCGGCATCGCGCGGCAACACCTCGGAAGCGCCTGGCTTGAGCAGCACGTCATCAAACGTTAAGGCGAGGGGAAATGGGGAATCGGTCATGCAATCCTCGGGCGGCTTGGGTGAAAGCGGATTGCAGCGCTTGTTCGCACGCTAGGAGGGAATTGTCAAGAAACTCGATGCGCGCGGCCGTGCTTTATTTGGCAACGCTCGCCACCAACCGGTCTGATAGCTTCACGGGCATGGAGGTTAATTGGCCAAGCATTTCAGTGCCCTTCGCCGCTGCTTTGGCACAGCCGATGGCTGCACCACCTACAAACAATACTTCAAGCGGAAGCGCCAATGGCCCAGTAGATGCAATGGCACCATGAATAACAGGGTTAGTAGCGATGCTGGTGAAGCAGGCCATGCCAGCCATTGTGCCACTTGCCTTAACCGCGGAATCCACCGCACTCGTTCCTACTTTTTTGGGTGTAAAATTTTCTGCTACCGCGCTGCCCGCACTAGAAGCCGCATGCGCCGCACCGCCAATGTCACCATCGAGCAGGTCGTGACCACCTTTTTTGGCGGCAGCGCGCACGCGCGGATCCATCGCTGCGGTAAAAAGTCCTTCACTCATGCTGACAGCAACCCCCGCAAGCGGCATGCCCTTGAACTGCGCGTCCATAATCTGCCTAAAGGCATCTTTAGCCATGGCTTTTTGGGTTTCTTGCTCTTGCGTGGTGACCTTCATAAACGCACTCCTATTTAGGTGGGGGCTTATGCTAAAAATACGCTAAAAACGGCCATTTCTCAAATGACAGTTTTATGACAGTGCGTTACAAAAAAGCGGGAATTGCTAACCGCGAAAACCCATGGCCACTACATAGCTTTCCGCCGAATCAGAGCGGGAGGATTTGGGTTTGGCGTGCTTCACGGTGGCAAAATCTTTCTGCATTTGCTTCAGCAGTTCGCTCTCGGTGCCACCTTTGAGCACTTTGCAGATGAACGTGCCACCCTGCTCTAGTACCTCGGTCGCGAACAGATAAGCCAACTCGCACAGATGGATAATGCGCAAATGGTCGGTCGGCGTGTGGCCTGTGGTGTTGGCGGCCATGTCGCTCATCACCAAATCCGCTTTACCGCCGAGCAGATTTTTCATAATCTCGGGTGCATCTTCGGCGAGGAAATCCTGCACAATCAGCTCGGCACCCACAATCTTGGGCACCTCCAGTAAATCACACCCCACAATTTTGCCATGGCCACCGAGCTTAGCCACAGCCACTTGGCTCCACCCACCTGGGGCGCAACCCAAATCCACAATACGCATGCCCGCTTTCAGCAGGTGGTATTTTTCATCGAGGTCGATCAGCTTGAACGCCGCGCGGCTGCGGTAGCCCTCGGCCTTTGCCTTGGCCACATAGGGGTCGTTCAACTGCCGCGCCAGCCAGCGCGCGCTGCTATTGCTGCGCTTCTTCGCGGTTTTCACATTCACATGCAACCCGCGCGAGCTGGATTTTTTATTGATTTTCTTGGTCGGTTTTTTGGCCATTAGATGGGAATCACTTCGCGCATCAGGCTGACAATAATTCCCTCGCGCACGCCACGGTCGGCGATGGTGATTTTATCAATCGGGAAGGTACGAGCAATCGCCTCGAAAATCGCGCAGCCACTGAGAATGAAATCGGTGCGGCTGCTACCAATGCAGGGGTGTGCGGCACGCGCTGCAGGGCTCATGCGCATCAAGGTTTGCGTGGCGCCACGAATATCCGAAATACTGAGTTTGATGCCATCGATTTTGCTGCGGTCATAATGCGGCAAATCGAGGTGAATAGCCGCCAGCGTTGTTACGGTGCCGCTGGTGCTTAACATCTGCACATCTTCCTTCCACATACGCGCAGCGATTTGGTTGTCGCGCTCCATGGGCGTCAGCAAGCTGCTAATTTTAGCGACGATTTCCTCGAAATACATTTCGGTGAACGCGGGGCCACCAAATTGCTCGCTCATATTCATCACGCCGTAAGGTAACGAAACCCAATCCTGAATCAGGTGGCGCTTATGGCTGTTGAGCGGTTGCTCGGGGTCAATCTTCACCCACATGAACTCGGTGGAACCACCACCAATATCGAACGCGAGTGCGTGGCTAGTATCTTTCATCAGGAGCGATGAGCAGCCTAAGAACGCGAGGCGCGCCTCTTCCTCGTTGCTAATAATATCAATCGAAAGGCCAAGCTCATCTTTCACGCGCACCAAAAAATGCTCGGCGTTACTTGCGCGACGGCAGGCTTCTGTTGCCACGAAACGAAGTTTCGCAATATTATAGCGATCAAGCTTTTGCTTACAGGTCGCAAGCGCGCGCATGGTGCGGCGCATGGCTTCCTCGCTCAGGCGGCCTGTGTCACTCACCCCTTCGCCCAAGCGCACAATGCGCGAATAGCTATCCACCACCTTTAAGGTTTTGTGTTGGGTGTGCTGCTGGAAGCTGGGCTTGGCAATCAGCAAACGGCAGTTATTGGTACCAAGGTCGAGCGCTGCATAAAGCTCGCCCGCGCTTTCAGCGCGATTTTCCTCGGCTATACGTTGCTGGAGGGCCTCAATATCTTCGGCTGATAATTCCTGTTTCATGCCCATACTATAGCGGCAATTTGCCGCGATGTACAAGCCCCACGCGCACTTCATTTCATTCGGGAGGCAAAAATACCTAAAAATTTCAGTATTTTGCTCGCATTCAGCGGAGCGCCTGAAATTCCTCACATTTTTGTCATGGCGTTAACCAAAACTTAAAAGGTGCTATGGTAGTGTGATGGCTATGAACCAACCCACAAGTAACATTCTTAAGGGATTCGACTACCGCCACTTCGCCGAGAAGTTGGGGGCTGTCGCTCAAAAAACGCCGGCCAACGCCTTACCACCGCAAACGGCCAAGCCCGTACGCTCGCCCGAGGAACAGGCGATGTTCGACCTTAAGGCGCGCCTGCTCGACCAAGCCAGAGCAACTGCCAGCAGCAAAAATGAACAATTCTCCCTTGAACATTACCGTAAAGCATCGGAAGCCTTCGCCGCCACGGAACAAGGCCAGAAAATGGTGGCAGACAAGCAATGGAACCCTGCCATCTATGCCGACTTGTCTGGGCAGAACCTCGACGGCATCCGTCTGAGCGACCCTAAGGTGGCCGTGGCGGAGCCAACGCATTTAAGCAAGCCAACAAACGCTGATTACGACTCGTTTGACCGCGATGGGGACGGCAAAATCAACAGTCCTGCGGTTAGTAGCTTCTATGATAATATCAGGCTCGATGGTGCCTCACTGCGCGAGGCATTTGTCGAGCCCGCAACCAGCTTCAACGTAGAAGTCGCCACAGCAAAAGATTTAAAAGGGATCACCTTCAGCGGCATGAATGACGGCGACCACTTCACCTTTGGTGCAAACGCACACTACCAAGATGTTCGGTTGGAGAATGTCCATGGTGGCCAAATCACCTTCAACGGCACGGTCGAGGGCGTCAGCATTTCGGGCAAAAGTGCAAGCATCGCCATCGGCGACCACGCACGTGTGAGCGATGTTCAAACCTCCGATGGGTTCAGCATCATCCATCTAGATATGGGCGCCGGCGCCGTGGTCTCGAATGCCGATTTAAGCAAGGCAACTATCTCCATGACCAGCCATTTCGAGGCGGGCGCGGTGCTACAAAATGTGCAGCTGAGCAGCAATCTCAACGGCCTCGACCTGAGTGGCGTAAAACTGTTTAACGTGGCGATTGACGGTAATGCCATCACACACCCCTCGCAACTGCCTGAAAGCGTCACCTTCGATGCACGCACCACGGTCAGCGCCAGCCCCGAATTTGTACGCGAGCACAGCCCCGAAACAGCTCTTCCCTCCACAGGTCGCCTTCCAGTAGCAGATACTACGTTAAATGCCGCACTTTCAGGTGCCTACAACCCTGCGAAGGACATCACTGCGCGCCTACAGCCTGAGGTTACGGTGGCTCACAGCCTGCCCAGCAGCAACGCGTAACCGCGCCGCCGCCTTCCTTCCTTGCATTCCTTGCCAAAATCCGTATATTCCAGCCTCCATTTTTAACGCGAGGCATCATGACGCCCCCCATTACAGCAAAAGCTAGCACGCTTACGGCGGCTAACCAGAACCAGCAGCCCACGCAGCGCCCAAGCGCCGACGAGGCCATGGAAGCCGTACGCACGCTGATTCGTTGGGCAGGTGATAACCCCGCGCGCGAAGGGTTGATCGAAACTCCCCAGCGCGTCATCGAAGCCTACCGCGAGTTTTACTCGGGCTACGAGGAAGACCCCGAAGCCGTGCTTGCCAAAACCTTCGAGGAAGTGGCGGGATACGATGAAATTGTGCTGCTCAAGAACATGCATTTCGAATCGCACTGCGAGCACCATATGGTGCCTATTATTGGCCGCGCGCACATTGCCTATTTGCCCGATAGGAAAGTGGTGGGCTTAAGCAAAATTGCACGCCTGCTCGATGTATTTGCCAAGCGCCTGCAAACGCAGGAATTGATGACCCAGCAGATTGCCGACGTGATTGAAAAGGTACTGGCCCCTCGCGGCGTGGCCGTGATTATCGATGCGAACCACGAATGTATGAGCACCCGCGGTGTGCACAAAACAGGCTCCACCACCATCACCACCCAAATGCGCGGTGCGTTCAAAACCGATAAAGATGCCCGCGCCGAAGTGATGCGTATGGTGGCCTCAAGCGATATTGGCTAATGATCATTGCCCAGACCGCACCGCTCATTCTTGCTTCGGGTTCGTCCATCCGCCAGCAGATGCTAAAAGCGGTCGGCCTCACCTTCAGCGTGGTGCCGAGCGGGGTCGAGGAAGATGCAATCAAGGCCGCGATGCAGGATGCCCCCATCCCTGAACTTGCTGCAGCATTAGCGCGCGCAAAAACCTTGGCCGTAAGCGTACAGCACCCTGAGGCCTACACCATCGGCGCCGACCAAATTTGCGTACTGAATGGTGCGGCACTTTCGAAACCCATAACCTACGAGCGCGCCGAAGCGCAACTTGCCAGCATGAGCGGCCAAACCCACCAGCAGCATTGCGCCATGACACTCGCGCGCGGCAAGGATGTGGTGTGGGAGTTCCATGATGTAGCCGAGCTTACCATGCGCGCTCTCAGCCACGGGGAAATCCATGCCTATGTTGCGGCAGATGCCCCCCTCTCCTCCTGCGGTTCCTACAAGTTCGAAGGGCTGGGGCGCCATTTATTTGCCCGCGTGGTGGGCGATCACGATGTGGTGCAAGGCCTTGCCCTTGTGCCGCTACTGTCGCAATTGCATGCGCTGGGTATCATCACCCTCGCCTAGGCTTTTTAGAACACAGCCATACAAAAAAATGGCCTTAGCTGTGCATCAGCTGAGTCAAATCCTAGTGTGCGCCACCATAGTTTGCTAGAATGGTCTCTTATGCAAGTAGCACACTCATACGATGCCGTAGCGCTCGCAAAACGACTGACGAATATCGGGAAAGCCCTCAGCAGTGAGCGCGACCGCGATACGTTGCTTGAACATATTCTCCTTGCTGCCAAAGAAATCGCCCATGCGGATGGCGGCACGCTCTATCTGCTCTCAGCCGAAGGCGATGTGCTGGAATATGTCATTGTTCGTACCGATTCGCTGGGCATTGCATATGGCGGCACTACAGGTAAAAAACCGCCCTTCAAGATTGTGCGCGTCTTCGACCCACTTACCGATGAACCCGATATTCGTACCCAAGTCGTTCGTGCCGTGGTGAGGAAAGAATCCATCAACGTTACGGATGCCTATAGCTCCACCGAGTTCGACTTCACTGGCACCAAAAAATTTGACATGAAATACGGGTTTCGCACGCGCTCGGTCATCACCATTCCGATGATCAATCACCGCTCGGAGCCTATTGGCTGCTTGCAACTCATCAACGCGAAAGACCCCGCCACGGGCGCCACCATTCCCTTCACCGATGAGATGGTGGAGATTATCTCGTCGCTTGCCAGCCAAGCGGCGGTGATTGTCGATAAGGAAATGCTCATCAGCGAGCAAAAATTACTGCTCGAATCCTTCATCAAA
Source organism: Pseudomonadota bacterium (assembly GCA_963205305.1). Taxonomy (GTDB): domain Bacteria; phylum Pseudomonadota; class Alphaproteobacteria; order Rickettsiales; family UBA3002; genus QFOX01. The sequence goes on from CAUJIC010000047.1 coordinate 24,188, forward strand.
ATGATGGCGCAAGCGATCGATGCCAAATCGCCCTACACTGGCTCGCACTGTGTGCGCGTGCCAGTGCTGACCGAAATGCTAGCTGAAGCTGCATGCAACGACACCGAGGGCTTCTTCCGCAACTTTAGCATGAGTGACGAAGAGAAATACGAGCTGCACATCGCGGGTTGGCTGCACGATGCGGGCAAGATGGTCACGCCCACCCACATCATGGATAAGGCCACCAAGCTCGAAACGATTTATGACCGCATCCACCTTGTTGTCGCGCGGCTTGAAATTTTAAAACGCGAAGCGCGCATCCGCTACCTTGAAGCCATTGCCGAGGAAGGCGCAAACAAGAAGGCCCTGAGCGCCCGCTACGACGAAGAGATTGATGGCTACAACAATGATATCCAGTTCCTTCAGACTACCAACATGGGTGGCGAGTTTATGGAGGACGAGAAGATCGAGCGCCTCAAAACGCTCGCCGAGCGCTCGCTCATCATCGATGGCAAGCCCCAGCCACTACTCACCACCGATGAGGTCTATAATCTCTCCACCCGCCGTGGCACGATTACGGCCGAAGAGCGCCAGATCATGAACGACCACATGGTGCATACCGTCAATATGCTGGAATCCATGCCCTGGCCAAAACACCTGCAGCGCGTGCCTGAATATGCAACAGGCCACCACGAGAAAATGGATGGCACGGGCTACCCACGCGGGGTGCTGGGCGGCACAATGAGCGTGCCTGCACGCATGATGTGTATCGCCGATATTTTCGAGGCGCTCACCGCGAACGACCGCCCCTACAAAAAAGCCAAAACCTTATCCGAAGCGATGGGGATTATCGGTCAGTTCAAAAAGAACAACCACCTCGATCCGCATATCGTGGATTTCTTTGTCACCAGCAAAACCTACCGCAAATTCGCGGAGATGTTCCTGCCCCCTGAGCAGATTGATTACGTCGATGAAGCTTCCATCATCGCCATTGTTCCCGAGCCGATGAAGGTAAAGATGGCGCCGAAGTAACGCTGCGCATTTAGCGGCTAACTGGCCTATCTGACTGCATGAATCTTTGGAGCATAATTTCTTCTTTGTTGGTCAAGTCACAAATGTTTCCAACATCAAAGAAGGTTATACTTCCATCGTCACGCACTAAAAAATCATCCGCACCACAATCCACGGTTAGCCATATCCGCGGATTCGTTTTCATCCCCTCCGCGCGTATTCTTTTAGCCTTTATAATTTCGTCTTCGCTTGGCTTTCTGCCCTTTACTATCTCTTCGACAATAAACAGACTGACGCCACGTCCTTCATCTTTCAGTAGTTTTTTTGCCGATTCTAACCGTATTTCCCCACCCTCTAACTCCACATCTCCTGTGTAGCTATCAAGCACGGGGTGTTTAACAGCAAACAATCCTATAGTATGCGAGAATTGATTTTTTAATGCTGGCGCACGTTGAATGGCACGAATAGTGTCCAACTCATAAAACGCCTCTTCTGAGCCATGTGTTTGATTTTTATCCTCAGAATCTTCAGGTGCCATTGTGTCTTTGAAACGAATTTCTTTAACCAAAAAAGACCTTGGCAATTCTGGGCTAGTTATTTTCCAAACGACCTTACAAAAGCCTCTGCTGAATTCTTCACACTCCAACGATTTTATATGTTCGCAGCCAAAGTAAGCACCTAGTTTCTTACGAAACTGTTTAGATGCTATAAGTGTTTTTACTGGTGCGTCATTCTCCATAATTACACTTACAAAGAATAAGGGTTAAGACACGGTCAATTAAGCCGCCTTTGGCTCTTCCTTCGCTGGTTCTTCGAACTCGATCACGAGCTGACCTGCAGTGACACTCGCAGGGGCTTTCACATGCACATCCTTCACCACGGCATCCGCATCGGCATAGATGATGTTTTCCATCTTCATGGCCTCGATGACGAATAGCTGTTGGCCCGCACGAATCTTATCGCCTTTGGCCACCTGCACGGCAGAAATAAGCCCAGCAATGGGTGCTGTAATTTCAAACTGCGAGACGGTGCTTTCGCGGACAGGCATGTATTGACCTAGCTCGGCAACACGCAGTGTACGCAGCGTCGCCTTCACTTCAGCGCCTGCATAATTGAGCTGGTAGCCCTCGGCCAGTGGCTGTACGCGCACGCTGACGGGTTTGCCGTTCACCGTGCCTTGGAACAAGCGCCGCCCCAGCTTCCATGCCGAGCGGATGACGATCATGCCATCATCGTAGCTGATGTCGTAGCCGTAATCCTTTTTGCGGCTATACACCGACACCGCATTACCACCAAGCGTCACCACCCAGCGCGCACCAATGGCGGGGCCGCGGTTGGGCAGCTGACCTGTAATTTGTGCAGCACGCTCGATATCACGCAAGCCACAGAACACCGCCACCGCCATGCACACTTTTTGTGCCTCAGTCGAAAGCTCGGCACCCGTATAGCCCGCTGGCCATTCCTGCTCGATAAAGTTGGTGGAAATATCACCTTTACGGAACCGCTCGTGGCTCAGCACCGCTTGCAAAAAGCTGGTATTGTGGGCAATGCCCTGAATCACAAAATCGCCCAGCTGGTCGACCATCAGGTCAATCGCTTGTTCACGGGTGGGGGCATGCGTGCAATATTTCCCAATCATGGGGTCATAGAACATGCTCACTTCGCCGCCTTCGTAGATGCTGGTATCAATCAGCGTGCCAGGCTTGGCTTCAGGTTCTTGGTATTTAATCACGCGGCCTGTCGAGGGCAAAAAACCGCGCGTTGGGTCTTCGGCGTAGATGCGGCTTTCGAACGCCCAACCATTGATTTTAATATCGTCCTGCGTGAAGGGCAATTTCTCGCCCGCCGCGATGCGAATCATCTGCTCTACAAGGTCGGTACCTGTGACGAGCTCCGTCACACGGTGCTCCACCTGCAGGCGCGTGTTCATTTCAAGGAAGTAGAATTTGCCTTCGGTATCGACGATGAACTCCACCGTGCCTGCCGAAACATAGCCCACTTGCTTAGCCAGCGAAATGGCCTGCGCGCTCATTTCAGCACGCATATCGGGGGTGACAAACATGCTTGGTGCTTCTTCGATCACCTTTTGGTGGCGACGCTGGATAGAGCACTCACGCTCGCCTAAGCTCACCACGTTGCCATATTTATCGGCGATAATCTGAATCTCGATATGGCGTGGATTATCAAAATATTTCTCGATGAACACGCGTGCATCGTTAAAGCTGCTGCGTGCCTCGCTTGTGGCCATTTTCATGCCGTCGGCCAGTTCTTCATCCGAACGCACCACGCGCATGCCCTTACCACCACCGCCCGCTGCGGCCTTGATGATGACAGGATAGCCAATTTCACGCGCAATTTTGAGGGCTTCTTTCGGGTCAGAAATAGCCTCGAGCAAGCCAGGGACGCCATTCACGCCGGCTGCCCGCGCAATCTTTTTCGATTCAATTTTATCGCCCATCAGGCGAATTGCCTCGGGCGTTGGGCCAACCCATGCCGCACTGGTGCGCTCCACCACGGCGCGGGCGAAATTCTCTTTCTCACTCAGGAAGCCATAGCCAGGGTGCACACATTCCGCACCCGATTGGTCAATGGCCGAAATCAGGTTATCGATATTGAGGTACGATTTCACGCTGGGGCTAGCGCCGATATACACTGCCTCATCCGCATTCTTCACGTGCAGCGCATTGGTATCCGCTTCGGAATAGACCGCAATCGTCCGCATACCCAGCTTGCGGGCGGTGGTCATGATCCGCGAAGCAATCTCGCCGCGGTTGGCAATCAGTATTGAGTGAAACATCTGGTTCCCAATGGTTGGTTAGTCATCGGTGGTGATTAGTGGAAAAGAACGCCACCGACAACCGACAAATTCACGGCACACAACCACAATTCAGGCGCTTAGTGGAATTGTTCCTGCTCCGTCGAGCCTTTGAACGCTGTCGTTGAAGCTTGGCCTTGCGAAATGGCTTCCGCCACAGCATCGAAATAGCCCACGCCCACTTCGCGTTGGTGCTTCACAGCGGTAAAACCTTTCGCAGCATCCGCGAATTCTTTATCCTGCAACGTCACATAGCCCGCCATGCCCGATTCCTTGTACTTCGTGGCAAGGTCGAACATGCCGTGGTTGAGCGCGTGGAACCCCGCCAGCGTGATGAACTGGAACTTGTAGCCCATGGCGCCGAGTTCTTTCTGGAACTTCGCAATCGTCGCGTCATCGAGGTTCTTGCGCCAGTTGAACGAAGGCGAGCAGTTATAGGCAAGGTATTTACCAGGGTGCGCTTTGTGCATTGCCTCGGCGAAATGCTTGGCTTCCGCAAGGTCGGGCGTGCTGGTTTCACACCACACCAAATCGGCATAGGGCGCAAACGCAATGCCGCGCGCCGTCGCCGCTTCGATGCCACCATTATAGTTGAAAAAGCCTTCCACCGTGCGGCCTTCCTTGATGAACGGCTTGTCGCGATCATCCACATCGCTCGTCACCAAATAGCTGCCATTGGCATCGGTGCGTGCAATCACAATCGCGGGCACGCCACAGGTATCGGCTGCCAAACGCGCCGCCACCAGTTTCTCGATATGCTCACGAATTGGCACTAGCACCTTGCCGCCCATATGGCCGCATTTTTTCGCGCTGCTTAACTGGTCTTCCCAATGCACGCCCGCTGCACCTGCATCGATCATCATTTTCATGAGTTCGAACGCGTTGAGGTTGCCGCCAAAGCCTGCCTCAGCATCCGCCACAATCGGCTGGAACCAATCGCGCGCGGCTTTGCCCGCTTCGCTTACTTCAATCTCATCCGCACGTTTCAAGGTCGCGTTAATGCGGCGCACCACCGATGGCACCGAATCCGCAGGGTAGAGCGATTGGTCAGGGTACATCATACCCGCTAGGTTAGCATCGGCCGCCACTTGCCAGCCCGAGAGGTAAATGGCTTTGAGGCCAGCACGCACTTGCTGCATGGCTTGGTTACCCGTGAGCGCACCCAGCGCATTCACGTACGGCTCGCTTGCGAAATAATTCCACAGTTTTTCGCTCGTGTGTTTGGAAATCGAATATTCAATCGGCAGGCTGCCGCGCAGCTTCACCACATCCGCACCGCTATAGGGGCGCATTACACCTTTCCAGCGCGGGTTGGTTTTCCAGTCTTTCTCGAGGTCGGCAGCGCTAAGAAAGGTCATATTGGTCTCCAAGGTTATGGTGCATTGCACATAAATGCCAAAGCCGCGCGCACGAAGCAACCAGAACGGCCCGTTATGACGTAATTTCTCGATTTTTGATGGCGTTGTTGCGTTTTGGTTGCGCGCGTGCGCAGTTTAACCAAAACTTAAGGCATTCTTTATGCTTTTTTAGCAAGATTCGTGCTATACCCTTCCATGAGCCTCACGAACTAAAAACGAATGAGTGACAAAATGAGCATTACAGAACCGCACAAAAAACGCAGCTGGACAGAACAAGAAGATACCAAAAACCCTGCAAAATCAGCGGCGCAGATTTTGATCGCTAAACTAGCGGACCCCGATGTGCGCGCTGCGCTGGCAGGAAAATCCACCCGTGCAGGCCACCCATTCGACACGTATTTATTGCCCCCACTCACCGCCAACCCTGCCCCTAAAGGCAGGCAATTACTCGCTGATCTGGCGGCAGAGAAGCCAGTAGCCGCGCTAGATGTCCGCGACTTACTTCAAGGACTAAACACCGCTTTTATTCAATACCAAAAAAGTTTTAGGGACTTGCCAAAAGACGCGCATCTTCAAAAAAATGGTCACGCTGACTATTACGATCTGACTACCCCCGAGGACGGGACAACAGGCTATTATTTACAGCACCACACCGCACGCAAAGACGCAGAACACTCTGACCGCTATTTGAGCACGAAACAAAAGGATGCACTGGCTTCAACGCTAGGCATGGCGCACAAATCAGTCCGCCTCATCCTTGGCAATGAGCGAAAAATCTAACCTGCTACAACGGCAAATTATCGTGGCGCTTACGTGGGTTTTCCAGCTCTTTGTTGCGCAACGTAGCTAGCGAACGACAGATGCGCCAACGCGTATTTTGCGGGCGAATCACATCATCGAGGTAGCCACGACCCGCCGCCGCGAACGGTGACGCAAAATTATCGCGGTAGCTTTCCACCGCCGCGTCAATTTCCTCTTGGTCCTTGAGCTTACCTTTAAAGATAATTTCCACTGCGCCCGCTGGGCCCATTACCGCAATTTCGGCGCTTGGCCATGCGTAGTTCACATCGTTACGCAAATGCTTGCTGCCCATCACGATATAGGCTCCGCCATAGGCCTTGCGGGTAATCACGGTAATTTTTGGCACCGTTGCCTCGGCATAGGCATAAAGCAGCTTCGCACCGTGGCGGATGATGCCGTTATGCTCTTGGCTGCTGCCTGGCAAAAAGCCCGGAACATCAACGAGGGTCACTATAGGAATCTGGAACGCATCGCAGAAGCGCACGAAGCGCGCGGCTTTGCGGCTGGCATCGATATCCAAACAGCCTGCCAGTTCCATGGGTTGGTTAGCAACAAACCCCACCGTGTGGCCTTCCATGCGGCCAAAGCCAACGATGATATTTTTTGCAAAGTTCGGAGCAATATCGAAGAAATCTTCCTCATCCACCACGCGCTTAAGCACCTCGAACATGTCATAGGGCTTGTTCGCATTATCGGGGATGACGGTGTTGAGGCCCATTTCCACGCGGTCGGCGGGGTCTTCCGTTGGGCGCACAGGTGGCTTTTCGCGGTTAGAAAGCGGCAAGAAGTTCACCAAGCGGCGCACTTGCAGCAACGCCTCGATGTCATTGTCATACACCATATCGGCCACGCCAGTGTGGGTGCCATGCACATCCGCACCACCAAGTTCCTCCTGAGTAATTTCCTCATGCGTTACGGTTTTCACTACATCAGGGCCCGTCACGAACATGTAGCTCGACCCACGCACCATGATGGTGAAATCCGTCAGCGCTGGGGAATATACTGCGCCACCCGCGCATGGCCCCATGATGACCGAGATTTGCGGGATGACACCCGACGCCAGCACATTGCGCTGGAAAATTTCGGCAAAACCCGCGAGCGAATCGACACCTTCTTGAATCCGCGCACCGCCCGAATCATTGAGGCCAATAATCGGTGCGCCCATTTTCATCGCCATGTCCTGCACCTTGCAGATTTTTTTGGCGTTGTTCTCGGAGAGGCTGCCGCCGAGCACCGTGAAGTCTTGGCTGTAGACAAACACTAGGCGGCCGTTGATCGTCCCCTGCCCTGTCACCACGCCATCACCCGGAACCTTATTTTTCTCCATACCGAAATGGGTGCAGCGATGTTCCATGAACATGTCGTATTCCTCGAACGAATCAGGATCGAGCAACACTTCAAGGCGTTCACGCGCGGTCAGCTTGCCTTTGTCGTGCTGCACATTGATACGCGCCTGACCGCCGCCAAAGCGTGCCTGCTCGCGTTTATGTTCCAATTCTTTTACAATGGCCGTGGCGTTCATGGTGCCTCTAATGGTTCGTGAATCATCGTAGCAAACCTGTGACCTAGCATAGGTTATCCGGCTTCGCAAAGCGCCAATTTCAGCGCGTGTGCACAAGGCGGCGCCGATGCTTTTTAGCAAGGTTTTTTAAGTGGTTATCTGTCAAGAAATTTATGCAAAAATCATGCGTTTTCTGGGTGCTCGTGTAAGAAAAACGCGGCCGCTTTTACATCGCGTGCTTTGCTTGCCCATTTGGCAGCCACCTCGGCATCCTCGCCCCAATGCTGCGCTTGCACGGTTTCATCCAATCGGCAGGCAACGAGTGCTGCCTCGGTAGTAATTTTTTTGCGCCACAACGCTAATGCAAGTAGCGCCGAACCAAGGATGGGAACCATGAGTGCCAATGCTGCAAGTTCATGGTTATTTGCTGCAGCAAATTCTGCAGCAATTTTTTGCACCGATGCGGCGGGTTGCGGCACAGGCATCAACCCGTTGGTGATAACAAAGGGTGCAGCATAGGTTGATGCCAGCCACGCCAAAATCGGATCAAAATGCTGAACCTGTAATGCGCGTAGTTCTTCGCTGTGCGAATCGATGGGAAGTGCAGCATCCGCTATCGGTGCGCGGTAGTATAATAAATCTGTTTCGATATATCCTGTGATATCGGCAAGCAATGCTGCGCGGTCTATTTCCACGCGGTCGAGTGCAATATTGAGCAGGCGCGTGAGCGGCATGGTATCGGTGTCAATATGGGTGGCTTGTGCTTCCCACTCTGCAGCAATTGCTGCTGCCAATTGCTGCGATGAACAGTGCAGCATTTTCTGCTGCGGGGTACGAATGTTTTTACCATCGAGGGTAATGACAAAACCACCCTCCGCGGGTGCAACATTTGCTGCAGCATAAAAGCGCTTGGGTTGCGCTTTATTCTCCATTTTTGCTTTGCTCATCTCGACCATAACTACTGCGGCAGGCTTAAGCCCAGAGCCTCAATGCTTGCAGCAATATGCGGCGCGAGTGGCGCCATAAATTCGCGCTCCGGCTTACCGAACATGGGTGGCAAATAGATCTTCCACGCTTGCAGATGCAGCTTGCCCGAAAGCTCGACCCCACCCTTCACGTGTGCTGCACCGCCGCCATATTTTCCGTCACCCACAATGGGGCATTTCATCTCGGCCATGTGCACGCGTAATTGGTGCGTGCGCCCCGTGATTGGCTCGAGCTCCACCAGTGCCATTTTTTTGGCCAAGTGCTCCAGTGTGCGATAGTGCGTAATCGCACGTTTGCCGTCCTCCTCCACACTGCGCACCATCTCGCGGCTGTCTTCGCCCTTGGCGACTTTATCAAGGTTCGATTCAATTTCGCCCGTGTAAGGATTGGGCACGTTCACCACCAGTGCGAGGTAGGTTTTACGAATGGTTTTGGCCACAAACCCACGCTGCAATTCCGCCGCCGCTGCGCTGTGACGCGCGAGCAGCATCACGCCACTTGTGTCCTTGTCCAGCCGATGCACAAGGCGCGGGATTTGTTTCCCATCGAACTGTAACGCGGGCAACATTCCATCCAGGTGCTTCACTACTTTACTGCCACCTTGCACCGCCAAACCCGCAGGCTTGTTGATGACCAGTATATCCTTGTCCTTATAGAGCACAAAACTTTGTGCTTCCTCAGCCAACTCCAGCGTCAGCTTCATGGGCTGTTTTTCGCGTGGTGCTTGCGCCTTATCGGGGTTGATAATATCGCCGCGCACCTCGACCACATCGCCTTCGAACACGCGCTTGCTGCCTTCTTCCTTTTTGCCATTCAGGCGAATCCGCCCGCTACGCAGTGCCTTTTGGTACACGGAATTGGGGGCACTGCCGAGAATACGCTGACACCACCGATCAAGACGCGTGTTGCCGTCCATTGCGTCTACCGCATAGCTTCTACGTTCCATTGCCATTATCGCCCCACCTGAAAGCCAGCCGCCACCGCTACCAGCGAAAGAATTACACTGCCACCCACATAGAGGATTACCTGCGCCCATGCGCCACGCTCAATAAGCTGCATGGTATCCCAGCTAAATGCCGAGAAGGTGGTAAACCCGCCGAGCACACCCGTCACTAAAAATAGCCGCGAACTTTCGGAATCCATGACCGCATAACGCGCCATCAGCAGGCCAATCGCGAACGAACCTGCGATATTGACCAGCATGGTGCCAACGGGAAAGGGCTGCGGATGAACATGCATCACCAGTTGCACCACGCCATACCGCAAAAGCGCACCAATGGCACCGCCTGCCGCAACGAGAGAGATGGGGATGAGGGCAAGCACTATCATGCGCGCTTTATAACGAAAGCAGCGCTGGTTGTCACCCTAGCATTACTACATCTGGATTTGCTGCGCTTGCGCATGTCTGCGCTTGTCTGCCTCTCGTGCAAGCCAGTCGGGTTCTGCACTACTACCCTGCTGCTGTTGCTGCAGAACAGTTGTTCTAGGGCGATTCTGCCGCTGGGGCGGGTTACACTGCTTTTCGTCATTGGATTGCTGTTGTTGCTCAACCGGCATATTATCCATCCTTTTTTATGGTTTTGTTAGTCCTGCAGACTAGCATTATCCACCACATTATTGGATGACAGTTTAATGACAATTTTGCGCTGCACCATTGCCAAAAAACATAAGGTGGCCCTGCATAAATTGCTTATTCGCTGCGCTTATGACGCAATTTTTCCCAATAATCCAGACGCTTGACTATATCGCGCTCGAACCCGCGCTCTACGGGTTGGTAGTAACGCTCACGCGGCATGTCATCGGGAAAGTAGTTTTGGCCCGAAAACCCATCCTCGGCATCGTGGTCATAGGCGTAGCCAGCGCCATAGCCCAAATCCTTCATCATGCTTGTCGGAGCATTTAAAATATGTTTGGGCGGCATCAGCGAGCCATGTTGGCTAGCTGCGCGCTTGGCGGCCTTAAACGCAGCATATTGCGCGTTCGATTTAGGTGCCGTGGCAAGGTAAATCACGCTTTGGGCGATGGCCAGTTCCCCCTCGGGGCTGCCAAGGCGCTCATACGTATCCGCCGCCGCAAGGGCTTGCAGGTGGGCGTTGGGGTCGGCCATGCCAATATCCTCGACCGCGAAGCGAATCAGGCGTCGGTTGATGTAGCGCGGGTCCTCGCCCCCTGCCAGCATGCGCGCGAACCAATAGAGCGCTGCATCCACATCACTCCCGCGCATCGATTTATGCAGCGCCGAGATTAGGTTATAATGGCTCTCTTGCGCCTTATCGTAAATCGGCGGGCGCTGCTGGAGCAGCTTGCCCAATGCTTCCGTTGAAATGAGCACACGGGCCGCTGCGGCCCCTGATGCGCTAGCGTCCAGCAAAGCTGCATCCGCAATCGCCTCTACCATGCTCAGTAAATACCGACCATCGCCATCGGCCATTGCAAACAGGCTATGGCGCGCATCCTCTGTCAGCGCCAGCGTTCCCACTTCCTGCTCCGCTCGCGCCAGCATTTTCTCCAGCGCCTCGGGCGACAAGCGATTCAGCACCAACACCCGCGCACGGCTTAGCACCGCGGAGTTCAGTTCGAAGCTTGGGTTCTCCGTCGTTGCGCCAATCAGCGTCACGGTGCCATCCTCCACCACCGGCAACAAAACATCCTGCTGCGCGCGGTTGAAGCGATGAATCTCATCCACAAATAATGCGGTGCGCTTGCCCATCTGGCCGCGCTCGCGCGCTTCATCGAAATGTTTTTTTAAATCCGCCACGCCCGATGCCACCGCCGAAACCTGCACCAGCTCGTAGCCCGCCGCATCCGCCAGTAACCGAGCAATGGTGGTTTTGCCACACCCAGGCGGGCCCCATAAAATAATCGATTGCAATTTGCCCGCCGAAACCATCCGCGTCAGCAAACCTTCTGCGCCTGTCAAATGCTCCTGCCCAATCACTTCATCCAGCGACTGTGGCCGCAGCCTCTCCGCCAACGGGACACTTCGTGTCGTTGATGTTTGAAAAAGGGAATCCTGAGGTGCAGCTTTTTTACGGGCGGTCATGAATAGAATATAGTGCGTAAAACAAAAAAGGCCACCCGAAGGTGGCCTTTTCTATTTTGTAGTTAGCTTGTGGCTTATGCAGCAACTTCTTCGCCAGTTACTTCTACTGGGCCGGAATCTTGGCCACGTGCCGACTCGTCGCGGTCCACGAACTCGATGATGGCCATCGGGGTCGCGTCACCGTAGCGGAAGCCCGCTTTGAGAACGCGGATGTAACCACCCTTGCGTTCTGCATAGCGCTTGCTCAGCACGCTGATGACTTTCTCGGCCATGCCTGCATCGCGCAGACGGCTGATGAGCAAGCGGCGCGCCGCGAGGTCACCGGCTTTACCAGCGGTGATGAGTTTTTCCACGATGGGACGAAGGTCTTTCGCCTTCGGCAACGTCGTGAAGATTTGTTCGTGCTTAATCAGCGCGCACGCCATGTTCGCAAACATCGCCTTACGGTGCGACGTGGTGCGGTTCAGCTTGCGGCCTGCCATTTGGTGTCTCATGTTACTCTCCTAATTTCCCTTGAAGTCCTAGTACGGATCTTCGAATTTGCGTGCCAGTTCTTCGATATTTTCAGGCGGCCAACCGACCACTTCCATACCAAAGCGCAGACCCATGTTGTTCAGCACTTCTTTGATTTCGTTTAGCGACTTGCGGCCAAAGTTTGGCGTTTTCAGCATTTCGCTTTCCGATTTTTGCACGAGATCGCCAATGTAAACGATGTTGTCGTTCTTCAGGCAGTTCGCCGAACGCACCGAAAGCTCCAGCTCGTCGACTTTCTTGAGCAGGTATGGCGAGAATTTCAGTTCTTCCTCGGCCGACTTCACGTTCACTTCCGCGAGGTCCTCGAAGTTGATGAACAGCTGCAATTGATCCTGCAGAATGCGCGCAGCCAGTGCTACTGCATCATCAGGGGCAATGCTGCCATCGGTTTCAACTTCCAGCGTCAGTTTGTCGTAGTCGGTACGGTTGCCAACGCGTGCGTTCTCAACTTTGTACGAAACTTTCTCAACGGGCGAGAACAGCGCATCGACAGGAATGAGGCCGATGGGTGCATCGCTTGGGCGGTTCTGAGCAGCAGGAACGTAGCCTTTGCCCACTTCCACAATCAGTTCCATGTTGATGCTTGCGCCTTTATCGAGCGTACAGATAACGAGATCCTTGTTCAGCACTTCTACATCCGAATCGGTTTGGATCATGCCAGCGGTCACTTCGCCTGCTTCGTTCGACTTGAGCACCATACGCTTGCGGTCGGTGCTGTGGGCTTTGAGTTTCAGATCCTTGATGTTGAGGATGATGTTCACCACATCCTCACGCACGCCGGCAATTGCCGAGAACTCGTGCTGCACGCCTTCGATTTTGATGCTGGTAACAGCAGCGCCTTGCAGCGAGTTGAGCAAAATGCGGCGCAGTGCCACGCCAAGGGTAATACCAAAGCCACGCTCGAGCGGCTCAGCCAATACTACGGCTTTGCGTGCGTCACCCGTTACAGGCTTCACATCGAGTTTGCTTGGTTTAATCAGGTCTTTCCAGTTTTTGTTGAGTAGAGCGCTCATTCAAATTCCCCAAATCGTTGGTGATGGTTTTTTGTAGTAAAAGCCTAGACGTGATTAAACGCGGCGGCGTTTTGGTGGGCGGCAGCCATTGTGTGGCACGGGCGTGATGTCTTTGATCGACGTCACAGCCAAACCAACCGCAGCCAGCGCGCGCAGTGCGCTCTCGCGGCCAGCGCCTGGGCCTTTCACCAATACTTCTACCGTTTTCATGCCGTGTTCCATTGCTTTTTTAGCAGCAACTTCTGCAGCAACTTGGCTTGCATAGGGGGTCGATTTACGCGAACCCTTGAAGCCGTTTGCACCCGAGGACGACCACGCAATCGCGTTGCCGAATGGATCGGTGATGGTTACAATTGTGTTGTTGAAGCTAGCGTTCACATGTGCAACGCCGACAGGAACGTTCTTACGATCCTTTTTCTTCACCGCTTCGGTTGCGGCTCCTTTTTTGGTTTGTGCCTTAGCCATAAAATCCTACCTTATATGTCGAAATCAACGAATTACTTCGTCACCATTTTCTTACCAGCAATCGCCACTGCTTTACCCTTACGCGTGCGCGCATTGGTGTGCGTGCGTTGGCCGCGAACTGGCAGCTTCTTACGATGGCGCAAACCACGGTAGCAGCCCAGATCCATCAAACGTTTGATGTTCATGCTGGTCTCGCGGCGCAAATCGCCTTCTACTTGGTAGTCTTGGTCGATAATTTCGCGCAGGCGCGATACTTCAAGCTCGGTCAGATCGGCAACGCGACGCGTTACTTCGATATCGGCTTTCTCGATGATTTCTTGGGCTTTTGCGTTTCCAATGCCATGGATGTAGGTGAGAGCAATCACCACACGTTTGGCAGAAGGAATATTGACGCCGGCAATACGAGCCATGCTACACTCCTAGTTAAATGCGAATAAACACCCCAAAACCACAGCGGTTTCGCGGGAGCGGGGAATATACAGACGAAATGCGGGGTGTCAATGGGGAATCGGATGAAAAATAACTCCCTGTGTAATAAGCTACCCGCCGAGCACGCAATCGCCAGAATAATTCATATTAATCAGTGATTAAGACTAACCCACAATCCCATTAATCGCCAGCGTCACTTCCGCAATGTCGGCCATACCATCCACGGTGCGTAGGTTGCCCGCAGCCTTATAGTGCGGCAGCAGTGGGGCGGTCATGGCGTGGTATTGCTCCAAACGCTTGGCCACGGTTTCGGCCTTGTCGTCCTCGCGGCGGGTGAACTCGGTCGAGTCGCACGCATCGCAGCGGTCAGCGACCGCAGGCTTTCTGAAAGTATCATGATACCCTGCGCCGCATTTTTTGCAGCTATAGCGGCCCGCAATGCGCGCCACCAGCGCTGCATCATCCACCTTGAGCTCAATCACGTAATCAATCTTCTTGCCCTCTTCCTCCAGCATCCCATCAAGCGCGGCTGCTTGCGCGGTGGTGCGGGGGAACCCATCGAGGATAAATCCGTTCGGGCAGTTACTATCCGAAATCGCATCACGGATGATGCCAATCATAATGTCATCGCTCACCAGCGCACCTGCTGCCATCACTGCCTTGGCTTTTAAACCAATCTCGGAGCCCGATGCCACCGCCGCACGCAGCATATCGCCCGTGGCAAGCTTGGTCAGCTTATAGGTATCGCGCAAATAATCGCTCTGGGTGCCTTTGCCCGCACCTGGGGGGCCAAGAAGAATAATATTCATGGTTATTTTCTCCCTTTAAGGCGCGCCTTCTTGATGAGACCTTCATATTGGTGAGCAAACAAATGCGACTGCACTTGGCCGACAAAATCAATCACCACGTTCACCACAATCAGCAAGCTGGTGCCCCCAAGGTAGAATGGCACGGCGAACTCCGCAATCAACAACTCAGGAATCACACATACTAGGCACAAATACGCCGCGCCTACGACCGTCAGCCGTGTCAGCACGAAATCGAGGTAATCAGCCGTCGCTTTGCCGGGGCGAATGCCTGCAATGAAGCCGCCATTCTTGCGAAGATTATCCGCAGTCTCGGTTGGGTTAAATACAATGGCTGTGTAGAAGAACGAGAAGAAAATAATGATGGCCGAATACATAACAATGTAAAG
>CAUJIC010000048.1 GCA_963205305.1 Pseudomonadota bacterium
CAATAAGTTATCAAGCTTAGCGCTTTGCGGCACCGAGCCAAGCGCGACAGCAATTGGAGGTAATTTTAAATCGAGAACTGTGAGGCGAATGGGCGTGCCAGCGCGCAGTTGCGCCAATTGCGCGAGCGCTTGCACGGGGCCGCTTTGTGTGGCGGCGAGGGCACTTGCGAGCAGCGAGGGCGTGGCTGCTGCGGGTTGGCCTTGAAGGATAACCGCCTGCAATACTGGGTTAGCAATCGCTGCTCCAGCTTTAGGTGCCGCGGCGCTAGCATTATTCAGCAGTGGCTGTAGGCTCGATTGGCTTATCGTATCCTGCGTGATGCCACTGCGCGCGGCTTGTGTTTGGTTGCTGTAATCTTGTGGGGTAAGTCCATCCACACTCAGGATGCGGGCGAGGGAGGATAGGGTATTATCGACGCGGATGATGACTTCGCTGCCCGTTTTTAAAAATACTTCACTGGTTACACGTAAATCGCCAATGGCGGTGCGTAAAATAGGATTGTTCTGGGCGTCGCGGTTGACGACAAACCCTTCGACCGTTGTGCCGTTAGGCAATGCACCCAGTGCACCGATGGCGCCTGCACTTCCTTCGCCAATCGCAGTTGCTGCTGTAACGCCTGAAACGGGTTGGATGGTTGCAGCCGTATTAACCGACGCAACAGTGGGATTAGGCGGCACTGGCGGCTGAATGGAGATGTTCATAGGCCACCCCGCATGGTGCTAATCCTTCTTCATCAGCTTGATGGAAATAGCAGCGACATCGCTTGCGGCGGTGGTATGGGGTGCAGTCTCCAAGATAGACGATTGGCTGCGAATTGTATCCTTCACCTTATTATCCTTACGCACAACGCCCAGCAGCGGTGGTGACATCTTAAGGAAGTTGGTCGTCGCGCGGTTGATAGCATTATATGTTGCATCGCCTTCTTTCTGCGAGGCGGCTTGGTTGATGACGACATGCACTGCAGGCGGGTTGGGGCGGGTAACGCACAGTTTGATGAATGCATACGCATCGGTCAGCGATGTTGGGTCATCCGTCAGCACTACAATCACGCGGGATGCGAGTGCCGACATCACTTGTACGTGTTGCTCAATGCCTGCACCAAGGTCGATGATGACATGGTCGTAATCCGCCGCTAGCGCCACTAATTGCTCCGCCGCGGGTTGCATGCGCGCTGCCCCAAGGTTCGCCATCGAGGTCGAGCCAGAGCGCCCTGCGAGGATATCGAACTTGCCTTTATCGTAATGGGTGATGGCTTCTTTCATGGTACATTGGCCCGCAAACACCGCGCCCAAATCGCGTGTAGGGGTGAGGCCAAGCTGCACATCCACATTGGCCAAACCAATATCACCATCGAACAGCAATGTTTTGCGGCCCGCGCGGGCGAACAAGCCAGCAAGCGTGACCGAGAACCACGTTTTGCCGACGCCGCCTTTGCCAGAGGCAACAGCGATAATATTTTCGCCGCGTAGCTGTGTGGTTACTGGTGCAGGTGCGTTCATAAAAACTCCTTTATTGGCTTAGTCGCTCGCGCACATGGCGCAGCATCAGGCGTGAGAGGGCAACGGGCGAAAGCGGCTGGCAGGCATCCGCAGGGGTGGCTGAATTGGTGAGGTTCGAGAAGGCATAGCCACCGGCATTAAGCACCGCAAAAATACTTTTTAGGCGGCGTGCTGCATCCAATCGCGTTACAATCATGCGCTCGATGGGAAGAAAATCGAACACGCTTGCCATCTCGCGCCCTTCATCCGCATCCATACCCGCAGGGCAGGTGAGAATAGGTTCGATGTAGCTGAGGCTCGCCAGCTCGCCCAGCGCCTTCATTTGACTGAACTCATAAATATTCGCACCCGTGGTATCAATCAGCACCCACGCTTTGCCAATGTAATTAGGCACAAGAGTTTTTAGCTGGCTGCGCGTATCACAAATATGGAATTCGCATTTCAGAATCGTCGAGAGTTTATTCAAGCTATCCGTGCCACCCATACGTTCCATATCGGTAGAAATGAGCACCACTGGCTGCTTGTGCAGCGTCAGTTCCGTAGCGAGTTTCGCGATGGTAGAGGTTTTGCCAGCCCCATGCGGCCCCACCAGCATAATGGCGCGTTTGGGCGGGGTTTTGGTGGCCGTGGCAATAGGCTGGAAGGCAAAGGTTTGCGTCAGCGCATCCGCCAGAGCCACTTGCGCCACTTCAATTAAGGCATCAGGCTTTAAATGAATTTTATTCAATGCGCTGTTGATACGACTAGACAGCGCTTCAGGCATGCCGTGATATTCCATCGCCTCGCGGATGAGGCCAATGGCGGGGTGATCAATTTCCACCCGCGCGGTGCTCGCGCGTGAAATTTCGGGGCGGAAGGGAAGAATGTCCGCAGGATTATCATAATCATCATTCGCAAATAACTGCTCATCGGGTTCATCCACCGCGAAAGTGATGGTCACACCCTTGCCTGTCGCGTTCTTCTTTGTTTCCAGCAGCACGGCGTCTTCGCCCAGTTCCTTGCGCGCAAGGGCGAGGGCTTCCTGAACGCTACCCGCACTGATTTTTTTCATCCGCATTAGAGTTGACCCACCGTTTTAATACGCGCTTTGGGGTGAATTTCGTTCTGGCTCAGCACCTGCGTTTGCGGGCGGAAGCGCTCGATGATGGAGCGCACATAGGGACGAATAGTTGGGCTCGTCAGCAGCACAGGGTTTTCGCCTTGCATGGCTAAATTCTCAAATTTCTGGCGCACGGTAGTAATGAAATCCTGAATCCGCGTAGGTTGCATGCTGAGTGTGCGCTCATCGCCTTCACCGGTGAGTGATTCAATAAATGCCTGCTCCCACGGCGGTGACATGGCGAGAATGGAAATGTAACCTTCCTCGTTGGTGTTTTGGTGGCTGATTTGGCGGGCAAGACGCATCCGCACATGCTCGGTGATCAGCGAGATGTTCTGCGTCACGCGGCTGGATTCGCTGGTGGCTTCCATAATCGTTGGCAAATCGCGGATGGAAATCATTTCCGCCAGAAGGTTTTGTAAAATGCGCTGCACACCCGATACCGAAATTTGTGACGGAATGGTCTCCGAAATGAGTTTTTGCTCTTCCTTGCCCAAATCGTCGAGCAGTTTCTGCGTCTCGGCATAGGAGAGCAAATCCGCCATATTATCTTTAATCACTTCGGTCAGGTGTGTGGTGATGACTGTTGGTGGGTCAACCACCGTGTAGTTACGAAACAGCGCTTCCTCGCGGTAATTCTCGCTCACCCACATGGCGGGCAGGCCGAAGGTTGGCTCCACCGTGTGTTCCCCTGGAAGGCTAATGGCATTGCCCGCAGGGTCCATCACCAGCAGCATATCGGGGCGGATATCGCCACGCGCGGTTTCGACTTCCTTCACCTTGATAACATAGCTGTTGGCGGGCAATTGCATGTTATCCTGAATCCGCACAGGCGGCATCACAAAGCCCAATTCGCGCGCCACTTGCTTGCGTAGCGCTTTGATTTGCTCGGTCAATCGGTGGCCTTTTTGATAGTTGATGAGCGGCAGAAGCCCATAGCCCAGTTCCAGCCGAATGCTATCAATCATCAACGAATCCGAGATTTTCTCATCGACAGGGGCAGGGGTGCCATCCGCCGTAAGTGCGCCTGCCGTGCCACCTGCGCCACCCGCACCTGTTGCCGCTTCAGCCAATTTCTTAGCCTTGTTATTTTTATGGATGTAAAATGCGAGGTAGCCCATGACGCACGAAAGCACAAAGAACGGGGCGAAGGGAATGCCTGGCAAAATCGCAAAACCCATGAGCAAGAAGCTGGTCACGCCGAGCGGTGCAGGCACGCGGCTAAGCTGGCCAAGGACTGCCTTCTCGGATGAGCCATCGATGCCCGCTTTGGTGACAAGGATACCTGCGGCGGTTGAAACAATCAGGGCTGGAATTTGGCTGACCAGTCCATCGCCGATGGTAAGCATAGTGTAGGTTTTTACGGCATCGGCAAAAGTGAGGTCGTTGATGACGATGCCAATGATCATACCGCCAATGAGGTTGATGAAGGTGATGAGAATCCCCGCAATGGCATCGCCGCGTACAAACTTGCTCGCACCATCCATCGATCCGTAGAAGGTGCTTTCATCTTCCAGCTCTTTTCGGCGAGCCTTCGCGCCTTTATCATCAATGAGGCCGCTGGATAAGTCCGCATCAATTGCCATTTGCTTTCCAGGCATTGCATCTAAGCTAAAGCGTGCGGA
>CAUJIC010000049.1 GCA_963205305.1 Pseudomonadota bacterium
TAACGCCATGGATTTACTTAAAAACCTTTTATTCATGAAAACGTCGAGCGAAGAATATCCCAAGCTCAAACAAAAATGGAAGAGTATCATCGATACGCTAAACCGCTGCGGTGAGAATCCATTACGCTTCCTGCGTTACTATATCATGGCCCATTACACGATCGATTATCATAAGAGCGTCCGGGAAGATGAGATCTATGAATGGTTCGTCGCCAATGCCACTAAGTGCGGCATTGATGTAAATCCGCTAGGCTTCTGCGACGAACTTATCGCAGCCTCTAGCGCATATGAAAATTTTCTGAGCTCGAAAGATGTAAGCAGTAAAGAGAACCGCTACCTGCGGAACATCACATTACTTGGCGGTGCCATTCGCCAACAAAATATACTCTTACTGGCAGCAAGAAAGCTTGAGGCTCCACTTTTTGATAAACTTTGTCAGGCCATTGAGAACCTCTTCTTCTGCTATCTGATTATCCGCGAGCCAACAAAAACCTTTGAAAAGAGCTTCGCAAAATGGGCAGACCAATTAAGGGCCGTGAAGACGGAAGCCGACCTTGACGCATTCCTCGATCAAAACTTTAGAAGCGACATGGCGGGTCGTGCAAAGCAATTTGACTTTGCGCTAAACGAGCTTCGTACCAACAACATCCAACAGTACAGACTGCGCTACATTCTGGCTAAACTCTCACAATACATCGAAGAGAATGCTTGGGGTAGCCCAGCCTATGCCCAACTCGATAAGTATATCGATAAGAGCATCCATATTGAGCATATCTTGCCCCAAACACCTGAAGCACCCGTTAGGGACGGCTTTGATAAGCGGACGGAATACGAGGATTATGTTCCGCGCTTGGGCAATTTAACATTGCTGGAGAAGACGATTAATACATCCATTTCCAATGCTTCTTATGCCAACAAGGTAGATGGATATAAACAATCAACCTTCCTGCTAACGAAATCTATGGTGGAGAAGCCCAATGTAGGCGCCGATACAAGCCTTAATAGGGCAGTAAAGGATTTGCTGGAATTTAAGACTTGGGACTCCAAAGCGATTGAAGACCGGCAGAAAATGCTGACCAAATTAGCCAGACAAGTTTGGGATATGCCGGAGGCGGCGTAGCGGGCACGCTGCCGACTGAGCGATGAAAAAACGCCTTAACGACGCGCTATTGAAGCCGGGAGATATTATCCTCACGACTACAAGCAGAGCGCACAGTCGCGTAATTAGGAAGGTGACGAAGAGTGATATCTCCCATGCGATGCTCTATGTTCAACATTGCTCTGTAATTCACGCTTTTAGTGCTGGTGTGCATTCCAATAACACCCAACGTATCCTGTTTGAACCCCATCTCGCCGTGCATGTACTCCGGTTGCGGGATATGCTCCCAGACAAAATGGCTCGGGATATTTGTGAAGATGTACGTTCTAAGGTTGGGACGGAATATAGTACGATTGAAGCCATGAGAGCTGCAACAGGGCAGGGAAAATCATTTTCTTCTCGGCAGTTTTGCTCGCGATTGGTTGCCCAGGCATATGAGAAATTTGGCTACTCTCTGGTTGAAAATCCTAATTATTGCACCCCCGATGATTTGCTTGAAAGCGCGGCACTCATTGAAATTGATAATCCCACTGTCGAAGTAAGTGCAGAGGAAAGTGACAGCTGGAGCAATCATCCCAACACACCTCAATTAATGCATGAAACAACCAATAGACTGTTATTTCAAGCGCGTAAGCTGGATCCTAGCATTCAAAACATTAGCGATCTTGACGAATTCATAGTTCGCCACCCGGAACACGATAGCGCTGTGAACGAGCTGTATATTGATTCGGGGTATTTGGACGTTTGGAAATTTGAGTTTAATAAGAACCCTTGGCATTACGACCTTGATGCTATGGAAGAAATCGACCCACGTCATTGCCAGAGCGTTAAGTGGTATTGCCAATCGACCCTCGACGGTGAACCTCGGGATCAGAATCGTTTTAACAAAAATCTAGCAGGCTACATGCATCTCAATAGAGAGCATCCGCGCGAAACCTTTGATAGCTTAATTGAACTCTACGGAACTCTTGCAGATCTTCACGCACAGCGTTTTGATGTGGCGGAGAAATGGCTCCAAAAGCATGCCGCAGACGATACGGCGTTCCCTGATCCCCCGTAATTAAATTCTCTGTTCCAGAACGGAGAAAAATGGTACTTCTTTACCTTCGTCAATCGTTGCTCGCGCGCACGCAAGCCCCATACAAAAGCTAACTCGCTTCGATGTTCAAATTCACATTATTGAGCGATGAGGCGAGTTCGCTTATCTGAGAAGATTGCATACACCCTCTGGCCTTTTTGGAGCAGCGTATCGTTGCCTTGCACAATAGTTACTAGACCGTTTGTAGTCGCCGAAGAGATTGCACTGCGCATTGCACCGGTGCCCTCGTAATAATTACTCTTCAGATTTTTTGTATCCAGTTTGACAATGTATTCGTATCCATCCTGTTTGCCGAGTTCTGATTCGACCAGTGCACCGATAGCCGCACCGACAATAACGCCGCCGACCATAGCAAGAGCCTGGCCATTACCGTTACCCACGCTTGCACCCGCAACGCCTCCGGCAACTCCCCCTGAGATAATACCTGCGGAATTACGCGTCAATTCATCCGAATTTGTGATGATAATTGGCCGAACCGAGACGACCTTGCCTTCTAGGGTGAGGCTGAGTGTCGAGTCGCTCGTATAGGTGTTGCTGGAAAGATTGCGTGCGCATGATGATACGACCGAAAGCATAGTAAGAATGACAATTATTTTGCTGAAACTACGCATATAGGATCCCTCTAGGATTAGCATGACTTTACAATGGTGCTTTTTTGCATAATAACAAGTGAAATAATTGGCTCGATGGGGGTGAAATGTCTAGATTTTTGGGAATCTCTTTAGTCGCCTTTGTAGCGCTAGGCTTGGCCGGCTGCGACAATACGACCGCCCGCTATACAGAAGATTATGCCGCAAAACTGGACAAAAGCGAGCTACTAATATTACCGCCCTATGCCGAGGCAAGTATGGTGAATGCTGCTGGAAGCGAAACCCGAAAGTACGATTACGAAGAGCACATCGAGCCAATCCTGGCTGACGAATTGCAAAAAAAATTAGAGGAAAAGGGTTATCGCGCCAGAATTCTCCGGAAAAAAGATTTGATGAATAATCAGAACTACGTTCCTTACGCGGCATTTAAAGAAAGTTTTAAAACCGCATATGAAGCTGCATATAAAAAAGGTGAAGTTGTCAAACGCGACGAAGCAAAGAAAAGCTTAATTCATTTGGATGGGCGTGCTCGCTCTCTGGGCGACAGACTCCAAGCGCCGGTAATGGTATATGTTGACTACAACGAAAAAAACAGCAGCAACGATGCTCAGGCAGCACAGTTCGCAGCTGGAGTAGTTATGCAACTTTTGACGGGCACGAACACGAGCGCTCCACCCGATAAGGCTCGTCTTGTCGTAGCGATCATTGACGGTAAAGATGACAAAGTACTTTGGACGAATCCCGGTGCCAGCGCTGGCGGAGGCCCAATTGCTGCAATGGTATATACCGATGAGGAGCAAGCTTTGAATCACGTCAAAGCTTCAATCGACTGGGCGGTAAAAGAGTTGCCTGACCGCGGCGACTTATTCAAAAAAGAGGGATCACAATCGCAATAAATTGGGCAGCAGCGATAGGTTGCTTTGCTAATAGTTTTGCTTGAGTAGCCCAAACGCGAAATAGAAATAAAGAAACTCGGTAGATTGGACAAATTGAAGCTAACAGAGAGGCGCTAATATTTAGATACTTGTTCCCTGTACAATGGTTCTTATACCCTGATGCAGTGCCAAAATTCCCTGTTCCCATTAGCAGGGAATTTGTAGTGAATGCATAGGATGAGCGCCAATTTCTGGAAAATATTCTTTGCTTAGGCAGTAAAAACTCGGAAATTCCCTGTATTTTGCCTGATAAACAGGGAATTGACACCAAGACTGGTTCGCTACAGACTGCCCACACCACCATTTCCCGATAAAGCCGAGATAATACAATAGCCGGATTCCCCGGAAATGCTGGTGGGCCTCAATAGTGGGCCTTCCAAATGAAAAATCCATCCTACCTCAAACGCTCTCGCCATGACGTGTTTTACTTCGTCTGGCCGCTACCGCTGCATCTCCGGCAACGCGGCAGCACTACCCACGTTAAAGTCAGCCTCGCCACCCGCGATCCATCCGAAGCCTTGCAGTTGTCGAATGTTCTCGTCTACCATGCGGGAACGATTGCTAACCACGAGGGCCTCCGATTCATGGATCACGGCGACATCATCAATTTGCTGAAGGACTATTTCTACGAGTTGATCGACCGTAAGAAAGCAGAAATTCATAAGAATGGGCCACTGCCTGAAAGTGAAACATGGGCATTGATCGAGCAGCTAGAGTACGCGAACAAGGCCATTAAGAATGGCAGCGATACGATCATGCCCGACGAGAATATCGACGACCGCTTGCAGCCTATCATTGCGTGGGGCGATGTTGTCATGCCGCCTGAATCCAGCGACTATCGAATCCTGCGTGAGAACTTCAAACATGCGTACAAAGGTTATTGTGCCAAAATACTGAGCCATAACCAGAAGCAGCTCGACTTCCTATTCACCACACAGCCAGATTACTTGAAAGCAGTGAAAAGTCCGGGCGGATTCAGTAAGCCAGAGAATCGCTTGGCCCGTGTCATTCAGGCCTATAAGGATGAAATGACTGTTGGTGACGCATGGGGCAAGCGTGCAGCCAATCAGGTGCGTGATTCCTTCGAGTTGCTGATGGAGAAGTTTGGTAAGGATTTCGACGTATCCGGCATCACATTCGCGGATGCACGGCAAATGAAAGAACTGCTCACCAAGCTACCAGCGAATCGCAAGAAATTTAAGGAAACGAAAGATTTGCCATTGATGGAGCAAATTAAAGTTGATGGAATGAAGCGGCTTCAACCTGCCAGCATCAATAAATATCTGATTACCTACAGTGGCCTATTTAAGTGGGCAAAAAAGAACGGCTACACTGCCGAGAATCCATTTGCCGAGATGATGTTGAAGGAATCGAAGGAAGCAAGGCGCAAGCACTTCGATGCGGATCAGGTTCGCGCCATTCTCGCTGAAATCAACAAAGGTAAGAACGGGCTGGCCAATAGTGAACATGCATATTGGGGTACACTCATTGGCCTCTATACAGGCGCAAGGCAGAACGAAATTGCCAGCCTTACTCCCGCCGATGTGAAGCAGGAGGGGGATGTTTGGTATTTCGACATCAATAAGGATGGTGAGCAGAAGCAGCTCAAGACACAAGCGGCGATCCGCAAAGTGCCAATTCATCCAGAATTGTTACGCCGTGGCCTACTCGAATATGTCGCAGAAGTTCGGGCAATGAAGAATCCTGACCTGCGCTTGCTGCATAGGCTGACCTACACCGAAGGCATGGGCTGGGCACGTAAACTGGAGCGATGGTTCAATGGCCCGTTCCTTGCTGGCCTTGGACTCACAGGGCAGAAAGTAAGCTACCACAGCTTGCGCCATACCGTCATTACCACCATGCGCCAAGCCAGTATCGACAAGGGCATTGTGAAGGCCCTCGTCGGTCACGACGATGGTGACGTAACGGATGGCTACACTCACGGGCTAACGATGCAGCAGCTTCAATCGGGCATCGCCACACTGCAATACTGATCCTGATTCTCGAATATCTTGACCTAACCAAGCCCCTCCCGTAGCGTTGGGGTAGGGATTCCGTGTGGAATCCTCGGGGCTTCTAACCCCTAACAAAAGCGGATGGCATCTGCCGAAAAACGATGCCGCTCTCCTGCCTTATGGCCGGGGTGCGGTACTGTATGTCCAAGCCTCGCGGCTAAAGAGTGCCGCGCCGTTGCTTTTGTTACGGTTAGAAGCCCCGGCGACCCGCAGCAATGTTGGTCGCCGTTTTCTTAACCCGCGAAAGGAACGAATATGAAACTCATAGCTGCCGCCCTTGGCATTGCACTGCTTGCCACTAATGTCTATGCCGAAAGCAAGCCTCTCGAATCTTATGATCCATCTGAGATGCTAAAGGCGGCTCAAAAGAACGAAGAAGATTCGTTGTGGGCAGTGCGTATTTTGAACACGCAAGCCATCTCCAACTATCACGCCGCTGATGAAGCAGGGAAATGGTGTGGCGCGCGCGGTAGCAGCGAATCAAAGGATCCCAACGCTGATGCTTGCGCCTTCTATGTCCGATTAGCTAAACCAGCAGAAGAAGCGATAGAAGCTAGTATTACTATGACCCAGAAGGTTGTTAGCCATCTAAAGGGGCAACCACGTTCGAAACAAAATGCCGAACATCTCCAGAAGCTCGAAGAACAACTCAAAATCCTGAAAAATTCGCCTTCCCGAGTGAATGATTTCTTCCGTGCGAAGCTATTGAAGCAGTAGGGTGACAATGGGCTGGCTTGTTGCCGCTTTCATCCTGTTGCTTCCGTTATCGGTCCCGGCGCGGGATTATGGTGGGGAGGTAGTTGCCGTGGCGGATGGAGACACGCTCACCATGGAAACGGGCAACCACCACCGCATCATCATCCGGCTTGCTGAAATTGATGCGCCGGAGAAGAAGCAGCCGTATGGCGAGGAATCCCGACAGGCGCTAATCGACCTCGTGCATGGCCAACGCATCACCCTGCACAAAGTGGCAACCGATAAATATCATCGCACGGTTGGAACAGTGTACCGATCCGAGGACGGATTGAACGTGAATCAGGCGATGGTGAGGGATGGTGACGCATGGGCATATCGCGCCTATCTCCTTAGTCCCGCTATGCTGGCACTGGAGGGTGCTGCCAGAGCCTCAGAAACGGGCCTCTGGGGGTTACCGCAGGATGCTCGGCTACCACCGTGGCGATGGAGGGCAGAAGGTCGTCAAAAAGGCTTAAACTGGCATTAAAGAAAAAGGTGGAAGTTGTACTGATTCTCTATTACTATTATATAGTATAATATTAAATACTTATTTTTCTGCCTATATTTCTACCAAATGAGCAAAGCCATGCCAGTTAAACTACCACCCAATCTACCTAATCAAGCCGCAGCTATCAACCAGCAAAGTGCATATGAGCATACTGCGGCACATTGGCTTCACAATCTACGCGTAATTCAATGCCTTTCTTCTCTACCTGTGGGTGCAGTAAATTCGCGGTTTTCTCGATCGTATCAGGGAAATTATAGGCGATATTCTCCAGCTCCAGTGCGCCTGCTTCAATCTTCGAGAAATCGAGGATATCGTTCAGCAGCATCAGCAAACTTTCGCCCGAGCTATTGATGGTCGAGACATATTCTTGTTGCTCAGCGCTTAGTTCTGTATCGCCAAGCAAACTGGCCATACCCAGCACACCGTTCATTGGCGTGCGTAATTCGTGGCTCATATTGGCAAGGAAATCGCCCTTGGCAATATTGGCCTCTTCCGCTTTCTTCAGGCTTTCTTCCAAATCACGCGCGGCCGCTTCGGCTTTCATATTGGCGCGCTTAAGTTGTACCCACACATCTTTTTCTTTCAAATCTTTCGATTTTTTCTCGGTAATATCGCGCTCGATCGCGGCGAAATGCGTTACCTCGCCCATCGCATTTTTAACTGGCACAATACTAATATCGAGCCAGTATTGGCGTCCACTTTTGTGCACATTCAGCAGCTCGCCCTTAAACGGCTTACCTTCGCTTAATGCCTGCTTCATTTCATCGAGTGTTTCGCGCTTGGTGAATTCATTCTGCAATATGCGGGGCGATTGGCCAATCATCTCTTCGGCGCTGTAACCCGATATTTGAGTGAATGCTTCGTTGACATAAATCACCTCTGGCCCTGGGTTACTAAGGCCAGACTTGGTGATAATAATACCGTCATTGGCGCTTCTAATCACGGTTTCCAAAAGCGCCGCGCGGGCTTTAAATTGGGCAACCAAGCGAATTTGTGGGCGGAAGAAAAGAATCGTCACCGTCACCAAGAACATTACCGCACCCATCAGGGCAATGTTCGAAGCCCAGTCCATCGTTGTAACAGGTGGATCATAATATCCATGGATGATGGCCGCGCAAAACAACAATGCAATGGAAACGTAGAACAGCAGGATATTATGTTTTTCTTTCATGCGTATCCCCGTCGCTCGATACACCCACTACGCGTTATACTGACGGTGATGTACAGCACTTTCCTCGATATAGTGTCGCATTTTATCCTTTTTGAATGGCTTTGAAACAAAGCCCGATGCACCCTCGCTCATGGCAGCGGCCACATTATCTAAATAGCTATTGCCGCTGAACATGACCACATAGGCATGAGGATCATTCGCCATAATTTGGTGTAGCACATCAAATCCACTTGCATCGGGTAGGCCAATATCAAGGAACACAATATCGGGCGCATGCATAAGGTAATTGGCCACAGCTTCTTGGGCATTTGCGGCCGTAATTACCGCATAGTTATCCTTGAAGGTACCGGTTACCATGCGCTGCGTTAATAAATCATCCTCTACAATCATCACATGCAAAGGCATGCGCGCAGTGCGCATTTTTTTTGCTTCGTTGAATATTTCTTTGAGCGACTCAATTTCGCCGAAATTATACAGTGCTGGCGATGGCTTCTCTGCCACATACATGGGGGTTTTGTTGAGCAGCAAATCTTTCATGATGCGCCAATCATGGCACATATTATACAGTGCAATTTCGCCTGCTTCGCCGTGGGCATTATAGTTTGCGCGAATAAAATCATCAGCAATTTCGTAGATTTCATCGACCTGCAAATGACGGCTGATGAACAGGATATCCTTGTCATCGCAATAGATAATTTCGCAATCCAGATCCTTATGGTTTTCGCGCAGGCGGTCGAGCGTTTCCTCCACCCACTCCTCCGACACATTATCTTTGTGTGTAATATGCAGGCAGCGCCAGCTTTCGAGACTTGCGGGGTCTTTATCAATCACGGTAGCCAAAGATTGCATGAAGGCTGGGGCGGTGTCGGTGTGGATACGCATAGTTTTCTTCTCCCGTTAGAATAGTATGGTTACGATACGCTGATGCTGTGCTGTTTCGTGCTAATGCCAGCGCAGCGGTCGATATATTGAAAGAGCTTCTCTTTGGTGAAAGGCTTAGCAATGAAGCCCTTGGCACCTTTACGCATCGCTTCCACAATATTGGCTTGATCGGCGTTACCGCTCAACATGATTACATGGGCATCAGGGTCGATAGCGAGCAAGCGCTCCAGCAACTCGTGCCCTGTTACATCTGGCAGGTTTATATCAAGAAAGAGTAGATCTGGTGCAATCCGCGCATAGGTCTCGAATGCATGGTTTGCATCACTCAAACTTGTCAGCGCATATTTCTTTTGCAGCACAGTCTCGACCAAGCGGCGCGAGAATGCATCGTCTTCAATCATCATAAGTTCAGGCGTTGGGCGGCTAGTCCGGCGGTGCTGGATATCCGATGATTTTGTGTTCGCACCATTGCTCAGAATTGCATGGCGCTTACGTGCCAATTGTTGTTGCTCTTGCAGTTTACGCACTGCCTCCTCGGCCATGCGCTGGCTTTCGAGTACAGGCTCGACACGCATCAGCAAGGTATTTACCTGACGCGACAATTCATCGAACTTCACCCAGCTTTGGTCGGCAGGTTTTTTTACATGGTCAACCACATCGAGAATGACAAGGTTGCCATCTTTGCTTGCCAATGGCTCAGCAAGTAACACAATATCGCCCATGTCACAGAAGAAAATTTTGGGGTCGCTCGCATGTAAATGGCGTTGAGCCGAGGCTATCAGCACTTCGCGCAACCCAGCGGTCGACTCTTTATTCTCGAACTGAAAATGGATGCAGCGCGTGGCATGTTCGGGCGCCAGCTTAAATGCATCGAGGAACGTGACTAACTCCTGCTCTGCATATTCATCGATGAGTATCATGGGTAGGCTCCTTTTATATCTTAAGTATTGCACAAGCTCGCCAACCCAACTAATTAAGTATTATCAGCAGGTTGTGTGTTTTGCGGCGCAACGCATTCTCAAAATGAGTGTTCGATTTTGAGAAAAAACTATGCTATATTCCAATTATGATACGGTTTAGGGATTCCCATGGCTGATACCATTCTCATTGCCGAAGACGACCCGCTGCAACGGCGCATGCTGAGCACCATGCTTACCAAAAAGTTGGGTTACGAGGTGATTGCCACCACGAATGGTAAGGAAGCGTTCGAGCGCGTCGAATCGAGCAATGTCGGCGATATCAGCGCCGTATTACTCGATATCAACATGCCCGTGATGGACGGGTTCGAAGCGCTCAAATCTATTCGCCGATATCGCCCCGATTTGCCCGTGCTCATGCTCACCAGTAACGATGATACGGAATTTGCCGTGCGCGCGATTAAGGAAGGTGCGAGCGATTTTGTCGTCAAACCGCCCGAGCCTGCACATCTCAACATCGCCATTAGCAATGCCATTCGGCTTTCAACTTTGGCGCAGGAACTTTCGAAGCTTAAACGCGATAAGGAAGGCGCCATTGCGTTTAGCGACCTAATTGGCCATCGCGGCGGATTGGCACAAACGGTGGCCTATGGCCGCAAGGCTGCCGCTTCCGATGTGCCCGTCATGCTGATGGGCGAAACAGGTGCCGGCAAGGAACTGTTCGCCCGCACCATTCATGGCGAAAGCAAACGTTCGGGTGCGCCGTTTGTGGCCGTGAATTGCAGTGCACTTTCACAACATATCGAGCAAACATTGTTTGGCGATGAGCGCAGCCCCATAACCACCAATGCACCGCGTGCCATTGGCAAAATCCGCGCGGCGGAGGGAGGAACCTTATTCCTCGACGACATCACCGAGTTGCCGCCCGATATTCAGGTGCGCCTGTTGCGCGTGCTGCAACAAAAAGAGATCGAGCCTTTGGGTGGCGGCCGCCCCATCAAAGTGAATGTACGCATCATCACCGCGACGGACCGCGATTTACGGCGCGAAGTACAAGCAGGCAATTTCCGCGAGGATCTTTATTTTCGCCTCAATGTATTGCCCATCACGCTGACGCCACTGCGCGAGCGCAAGCAGGATATTTTGCCCCTCGCCGAACATTTCATTCACCGCATTTCGCTCTCCGATCGCTTGCCCATCAAAGCACTCACGGCGGATGCACAAGCCTACCTCACCAGCCAACCATGGATGGGTAACGTGCGCGAGCTCGAAGGGTTGATTCACCGCGCGCTCGTACTTTCCGACGCGCATGAAATCGACCGCGATATACTCGAGCAGATTCATGAAACAAGCGCCGCGGTGCCCACAACCGCTGAACGCCGCGCGCCTGTGGCGCTCACCATCGCCATGCGCGATGAACAAGGCCATTTCAAATCCATGGCCACGATTGAGAACGAAGCCATCCGTAACGCGCTCACCCATTTTTCAAACAACATCACCCATGCAGCCGAAGCACTGGGCATTGCCAAATCCACCTTCTATCGCAAAATAAAGGAAGCCGAATAGCAATTCACACGATATCATATAACCGCACCACAACTTGAGGAACCCTATGGCAAAGCCACTTTACGAACGCATCGGCGGCGATGCCGCAGTGCGCGCAACCGTCATGAAAATGTATGCAAAAATTCTGGATGACGATTCCCTCGCCCCCTTTTTCGATAATATCGACGTCGAAAAACTGAGGCTCAGCCAATCCGCATTCGTCACCTATGCGTTCGGTGGCCCCAACCACTACACTGGCAAAGGCTTGCGCGTTGCCCATGCAAACGCCGTGTCACAAGGTCTTTCGGGCGAGCATTTCGACTTGGTCGCTGGCCATCTCAAATCCGCGATGGAAGAACTAAGCGTCCCCGCCGACCTCATCGCCGAAGCGCTTGCCATCGTCGGCAGCACCCGTGCGGATGTGCTGGGGCTATAACGCAAAAAACTATTCAAAATCATCATGCGCGCTGCGCTAACTGGTGGAGGGGGAAGGATTTGAACCTTCGTACTCCTAAGAGGGCGGATTTACAGTCCGCTGCCATTGACCACTCGACCACCCCTCCACACATCTTTTCCATTACGAAAAGGGACTTCCTGCTAAGGTAATACGGCATTTCTGTCAATGTTTTCTGAAAGCACGCGTTTGGGTGGTGACACATAGCCCGCCCATTCGCAGCAAAACAGCCATTTTTCTGCTACACCCTGCCCCTCCTACGTATAGCGCGTGGGGGCGTGCGGAGCTTGATGCGTACAAAAAAAAGGGTGAATGGCATGCACCACTCACCCGTTTCATGAAGTTTGCACTAGCTACGTTTAAGAAGATAGATACGCCGTGAATTGACTATCTATCTTGCTCAACAAAACTAGGCCGCTTTGCGCTCGCCACCCGCAGCACGAGGGCGTCCGTTACCACCGGCGGAGCGGAATTTGCTGCCGTTGCGGCTGCCGAATTTCTTCTTGCGCGCACCTGCATAATCACGCGATTTGCCTTCGAACTTCGCCCCTTCCACTTTCTGGCCGGGGTTAAGCAAACGCTGAATCGCTTTCCATTTGCCGTTATCTTTGCCGGTCAGCAAGTTCACCGCTTGGCCTTCCTTGCCGTTGCGGCCCGTGCGGCCAATGCGGTGGATGTAATCCTCGGGGCATTGCGGCATGTCGTAGTTAATCACATGTTCGATATGCGGAATATCGAGCCCGCGTGCAGCAATATCCGTCGCAATCAGGATGCGGCTTTTCTTCGCACGGAAATCCGCAATCACGCGGTCGCGCTGGCGCTGGTTCAGGTTGCCGTGAATGGCATCGGCGCGGTGGTTCATCGCCACCAGCTTCTTCGCCATTTTATCGGCACCGAATTTGGTTTGCACGAATACGATGATGGAACCTTCGCGCTGCTGAAGCTGCACTTGCAGCTGGCCATATTTATCGGCCTCGCTAACAGTAATCACTTCCTGCTTGATGCTTTCCATCGGCGTGTTGTTGCTGCCCACTTCGATCCGCACTGGCTCGTTCATATACTTCTCCGACATCTTGACGATGTTCGGTGGGAATGTTGCCGAGAACATCAGCGTCTGGCGTTTGGCAGGCATATGCTTCACCACCGCATCGATCTGGATACCAAAACCCATATCGAGCATGCGGTCGGTTTCATCGAGCACAAGGAAATCCGTATCGGTGAGTTTGCACGTGCCGCGTGTCAGGTGGTCGTTGATGCGGCCTGGGGTGCCAACGATGAGGCGTGGGCGGCGACGCAGTTGGCTGAATTGTTTGGGCATGGGCTCGCCACCAATGAGTAGCGCGGTGTTGATGCCGCTATCGCGACCGAGCAATTGCTCCATTGTCGCCATCACTTGCACGGCAAGTTCGCGCGTGGGTGTCATCACCAGTGCGGAACCTTTGCTGCTGTTGAGCAGTTTCGCGATCAGCGGAATGCCGAACGCACCGGTTTTGCCCGTGCCCGTTTGTGCAGAGCCGAGGATATCCTTGCCCTCGAGCGCGGGTGGAATGGCCGCTGCTTGCACAGGGGTCGGCGTGGTGAACTTCATGTAGTTGAGTGCCTGCATCAAATAATCTGGCAGGCCGAGGCTGTTAAAATTTTCCATCTGTTTGTAGTCCTTTTGTAAATGTTGAATATGTGTCGGCGAGTAAATCGTCACACGAAATCATTCAACATCAGCGGTCATCCGCGTTTTAAGGTGCGGAATTTTCCAAGGTACTAGCGTTGAACGTTCCTTAGCATCAAAGCTAAGCAAGACGATCGTTAGGCGTTTTCCGCGATTCGAAATGAACCGTGGGCGAGATTTCCACCGAAGAAGATATCGGCCTCTCTTAAATCAAACGCTGTTAAGGATCAGTCTTAAGTCGATCGTTATGTATCATCGATACGCTGCCGATTGGGCAGCCTGCAGTTGCAAAGAAATAGAATACTCTGCGGCGGCGTATACGGTGCCACGCGGCCAAAGTCAAGGCTTCTAGAGCGACAATCTCGCGTTTAGTCGCTAATATGCTGCATTACAGCGCTTTACCCATAGCCAAATCGCCAATCCATCTGCTATGCGTGGCGCATGAACACACCCAAAGCAATCGCCATTATTGGTGCGGGCCCAGCCGCCCTCATGACCGCTGAAGTGCTTGCAACCGCTGGTCACCGCGTCGCTATCTACGACCGCATGCCAAGCCCCGCGCGCAAACTCCTCATCGCAGGTCGTGGCGGGCTTAACCTCACCCATAGCGAACCACTGGATGAGTTCCTTACCCGCTATGGCGATGCGGCGGATTGGCTCGCCCCAGCCATCCGCACCTTCCCGCCTGAGGCACTTCGCAACTGGTGCGAAGGGCTAGGTGAGCCAACCTTCGTGGGTAGTTCTGGCCGCGTATTCCCCAAAAGCATGAAGGCCGCACCGCTGCTGCGCGCATGGCTTAAGCGGCTCGAATCGCTCGGCGTGCGGTATCACCCGCGCCACACATGGCTGGGGTGGCAAGGCGAACATTTACGCTTCGCAACACCCAGCGGCGAAATTGAAATCACCGCCGATGCCACCTTGCTTGCGCTGGGTGGTGCCTCGTGGCCACGTTTGGGGTCGGATGGTGGCTGGGCGAATATTCTGCGCGATGAGCATATTCCCATCACCCCCCTCACCCCCGCGAATTGCGGCTTCACCGTCAACTGGTCGGATTATCTGCGCGAGCGCTTCGCGGGGCAACCGCTCAAACCCCTCGCCATCACCCACCAAGGCATTGCCCAGCAAGGTGAGGCGATGATAACGGCAACTGGTATCGAGGGTGGTGTCATCTATGCACTTTCGTCTGCCATCCGCAACGCCATTGCGCGTGATGGCCACACGAGAATTACGCTCGACCTTCGCCCCACCATGAGCGTGGAATCGCTCGAAGCCAAACTCGGCAATCGTGCCAACAAATCACTCAGCTCGTTTTTGCGTAGCGCGAATTTCTCGCCGCTCGCCATTGCATTGCTGCATGAAACCACACCCGATGGCGTGGAGGTGCATGAACTCGCCGCGCGTTTGAAAGCGCTTCCCCTCACCCTAACAGGCACCACGGATATTGCCCGCGCCATCTCGTCCGCAGGCGGCGTCACTCGGGATGCAGTGGATGAGCATTATATGTTGAAACAAAAAGCAGGCGTGTTCGTCGCGGGCGAAATGCTGGATTGGGAAGCACCCACAGGCGGCTATTTACTCCAAGCCTGTTTCAGCACCGCCGTTGCTGCTGCTAATGGCATGCTTCATTTCATCAATACTCCTACCGCACCCACCGCATGACCACCACCCCATGGATCGTCTACATACTGCAATGTGCAGATGGCACACTCTATACAGGCATCACCACCGACTTGGATGCACGTCTCATTAAACACACCAACGGCACAGGCGCCAAATACACCCGTGGGCGCGCGCCCTTTAAGGTTATCTTCACCGAATCGCACCCCAGCAAAAGCGCCGCCAGCACGCGCGAGGCAGCCATCAAACGCCTCAGCAAGCAGGAAAAGTTGAAACTCACCCACAAACGCCCCAAGGAACACCCAACAAACCCGTTGACAACCCGCCTGTCCCCCACTAGAAAGCGCACCCTACTGCAACCATAACAACAAGAAGAGCGCGTCATGAAAACGTACTCGGCAACGCCGAAAGATATTAAAAAAGAATGGGTTATGTTCGACGCGCAAGACGTCGTACTGGGCCGTTTAGCCAGCCATATCGCCAAAGTTTTGCGTGGTAAGCATAAGCCAAGTTTCACCCCGAACATGGATTGCGGCGATAACGTCGTCATCATCAATGCGGATAAAGTGAAGCTCACTGGCCGTAAGCGTGGCAAAAAAGTTTATTACTACCACACCGGTTTCGCGGGTGGTATTAAAGAGCGTTCCGCTGAGAAAATCCTCTCGGGTGAGCACCCCGAGCGCGTGGTGAAAATGGCGATTGAGCGCATGCTGCCGAAAGACAGCCCACTTGCACGCCAGCAAATGAAAAACCTGCACGTGTACAATGGTGCAGAACACCCGCACGCAGGTCAGGCCCCTAAACTGGTCGATTTCGCGGCAATGAACGTTAAAAACGCACGATAATAATAGGACATACCATGGCAACGGCAGCAGAAATCGAAATCAACAACGCTCGCACCCCTACCATCGACAAATTGGGTCGTGCTTATGGCACCGGTCGTCGTAAGGACGCTACCGCCCGCGTATGGGTGAAGCGTGGTTCGGGTAAAATCACCGTGAACGGCAAAACCCTCGAGCAATATTTTGCACGCCCCGTGCTGCGCATGATCATCAACCAACCCTTCGCTGTCCTCGCCTCGGAAGGCAAGTTCGATGTGATGGTAACGGTTGCTGGCGGCGGTCTCTCGGGCCAAGCCGGTGCAGTGCGCCACGGCATCAGCCGCGCGCTCGATGCGTACGATCCTTCGTTCCGCCCTGTGCTGCGCAAGTCGGGCTTCATGACCCGCGATAGCCGTGTGGTTGAACGTAAGAAATACGGCCGCGCCAAAGCACGCCGCAGCTTCCAGTTCAGCAAGCGCTAAGCGATTTAGTAATAACCATAAAACCACCCCCTACCTCACGGTTCGGGGTGGTTTTTTGTTTTTGTCACAAAAGCTTCACACACAATGCCCCCTAAAACGCTTAAACTTCAAGGCATGAGAGCTGAATCTACCACTCCTCAATCTATCCCTTCGCCTAATGACACGAGTACGGGCGTGCTGGAGCGCATCGAAAAAAAACTCGATTCCGTCGAGAACCACCTCAACAATATTGAAAAACACACCGCGCCCAAAGAAGAGAAAAACGAAAACCCGAAGGCAAGTAGGGCCGCAGTTGCGGGCACATTTGCACTTATTGGCTTTAAACTTGGCGCGTTTTTCCTAGGAAAAATTGGCTTAATAGGCATCGATAATCCACGCGCCTTCATGCGAGGCGGCTTTAAAGCGGTTGAAGAGCTTTGGACTAACTTCTTCACCTTCGGTGGCGGTAAAAAGCCAGAGCATTTAATGAATGACTATAAATACTCGGCCCTTGGCCTAGCTGCAGGCAGCATTCTTGGTCCCATTGTAGCGGGATGGATAGGCTGGGCGCGCGGGGATCGCTTGGAAAAGCCAAGCGATTTATTCTCACACCCCATCGATTCGATGAAAAAAATCTTTGGCCCTGCGCCCGCTAAAAAGCATGCTGATGTTAAAACAACGGCCAAAGCTGATACTTCGCCCACCACGCAAATCGAGCACGAACGCGTCCATGAAGGCGTGCTAAACGCCGCGCCAGCCCGCCAACTCGGTTAGATTCCCATTGTCAGCCCCCCATTCGCGCACTATGGATGCGTGCATGAGCAAACCCATTCACACAGCTATCCTTGGCGCCTCGGGCTATACGGGTGCGGAGTTGCTGCGCCTGCTGCAAAACCACCCCGCGTTTCACATCGTCGCGCTGACGGGCGATAGCCAAGCAGGCAAACCTATCGAGGCCGTGTATCCGCATCTGCGTGGCCGCAATTTGCCTGCACTTGTAAAACATACCGAGGTCGATTTCTCATCCATCCAACTGGTGTTCTGTTGCCTGCCCCACGGCACCACGCAGGAAATTATTGCCAGCCTGCCTGCGCATGTTCGCATTGTCGATCTCTCGGCGGATTTTAGGCTCTATGATGCAGCGAGCTACGAGGAATGGTACGGCCATGCACACCGCGCGCTCGAACTACAAAAGAGCGCAGTCTATGGCATCACTGAATTAAATCGCGCAGGGATCAAGGCGTCACGCCTTGTAGCGAATCCGGGCTGCTATCCCACCTCCATTCTATTGCCCATGCTTCCACTCATCGAAGCGAAACTCATCGAGGCCAACAGCATCATCGCCAATTCTCTTTCGGGCATTTCAGGTGCGGGGCGTAGTGCGAAGCAAGAGATGCTCTTCACCGAGCTCGATGGTGGTGTCTCGGCTTATGGCATCGGCAAGCATCGCCATGTCGTCGAGATTGAGCAGGAACTAACTGCGGTAGCGAAGCAGCCCATCAAGATCTCCTTCACGCCGCACCTTGTGCCCATGTCGCGCGGTATGCTTTCGACCATCCACGCCACGCTTGCGGCAGGTATCACCATCGAAAAAATTAGAGCCACGCTTAGCGCGCGTTATGCGGCGGAGCCTTTCGTGCAGGTGCTCGAAACGGGCAGCGCCTCCAGCCACCAAGTGCGCGGCACCAACAATAACGTGATGAGCGTGCATGCAGGCCGCCTGCCGAATGAACTCATCATCGTTTCCGTCATCGATAATTTGGTGAAAGGCGCTAGCGGCCAAGCCCTGCAAAACGCGAACCTGATGTTCGGCCTGCCCGAAACCACGAATCTGGAATTAACGGCGGTGTTTCCGTAAGCGCTACTGCGCGCACTTATATTTAATAGCGCCCGCAATGGTCATCGACCCTTGGCACTGCGAAACATCCGCCGACGCAGACGAATTCCAAAGGCTATTCATGTCAACTTGCAGCATTTGCGGAGCCTGCGCAACTTGCGCGACGGGTTCACGCAGCGCGAGAGATTGGTTGTTGCCACATCCTGCAACAAGCAATAGGGTCAATATGCATGCACCTATACACTTCATAGAGACACCCATACACCAAATCGCTCCTATTTACTATTAAAAATCAGCCTGTTATATTTTGCACTGCAACATAAACCGAGTTGTCACCTCATGAACCAACACCACAAGCCACTGATTCTACCTTATAAAGGCATCATGCCAACCATCCATCCCGATGCGTGGATAGCGCCTGGTGCAGTGGTGATCGGGGATGTGCATATCGGTGCTGAAACAGGTGTCTGGTTCGGCTGCGTGATTCGTGGCGATGTGAACACTATCCGCATCGGTGCGCGCACCAATATTCAGGATGGCACCATCATTCACGTCACTCGCAAAACAGGACCAACCACCATCGGCAGCGGCGTCACTATTGGCCACCAAGTGCTACTACATGCCTGCACGCTCGAAGATGATTGCTTCATTGGCATGGGCGCGACCATCATCGATTTTGCGGTCGTGGAAACGGGTGGGTTCGTGGCTGCTGGCAGTGTGGTCACTCCCAAAAAGCGCATCCCTAAGGGGCAGATGTGGGGTGGTAACCCCGCCAAATACATGCGCGACCTTACGCCCGAGGAATCGGCCTTCATTCCCATTTCCGCCGAAAATTACGTGAAGCATGTCCATGAATACAAAGCTATTATATAGCAAAATAATTTAATATTATCATGGTGTTAGCGGCGTTTCTCCCGTGGGTATGCAGTCGTAATCGTCACAAAAGCTTCACACTCACGCGCCACCTGTTTTGTTAGAATTAGACTAGGAAATTCTAACTGATAGCGGCTCGATGTTCGAAAACTCCAGAGACTTCCTCAAGCAGCTTGGCGCCTTTGCGCTGGGCAAAAGCTTGCTGACGTTCAGCGTGTTGGCTGCGGGCGCCGTCGGCGCGGCTACAGGTATTGGTGTGCTCATCCCCGCAGTGGTGGTGGGTATTGGCGGGTTTGCCGTCACCGTGGCCAATCGCATGTATAACCAGCGAATGTACGAAGACAACATGGTCAACCTCTACCGCGACAACATCGCCGATCAGCTCGGTATCGCGCCCGAGGAAGTGACACGCACCAGCTTGAAAGAAGCCGCGAAAGATAACGAGATTATTGCCAAAGCTCTCAGCCGCCAGAATAAAAAAACCATGCTCGCCATTGGCACTGCTGCACTCGCAGGTATTGTCAGCGTCGGGCTGATTGGCTGGCTTGGCGTGGCCGATAGCTTGCAAGGTATTGCCCATCAAACCTTCGCCGAAGCATGGAAACCATTGGCCAGCCTGCTTGGGGTTGGTTTTGTTGCCGGCGTCACTAACCTCGTTGTTCACGAGGGACTGGATGCAGCGATTGGCTACAAGTCGGGTATCAGCAAGGCCGCTGCGCATGATTTGATTTACAAAATGGATCTTGAGGTCAGCCACGGCAAGCCCATCAGCCGCGAGGAAGTCTTTGGCGTCATGGTGGCAGGCGATGAGTCGCTGCACAACCGCATCACCAAGCAATACTCGAAAGAATATAACGCCATGACGCAAGGCGAAAAAAGCCGCGTGCTGCATGATTTAAATTTGGCGGCCACGATGGATAAACTTGCCATCGCCATTTCAGATAAGAAAATCCGCCCTGGTTATTTGGCCTATGCGGCGGATGATCCACATCTAACAACGCCACGTACAACAAAGCAGGTCGAGGATGTACCTATTACCCCAAAACCAGCACGCGGCAGTTTTGTTGAGCGCTTGGGGCTGATGGCGCCCGACGGCACACTTAGTCACACGGAACGCCTGAGCACAGCACCGTCAGAAAGCTTAAGCGCCGCCCGCTAGCGACTACTCTGGCCGAAACAGCATCGCCCCAAAAATAGATTCCACTTTCTTAGCTTTGCTACCAATCGGCAGCAGACATTGGCGATAGAGAATTTTACGACCATCCTCCGCCATGAAAAAGCTGCTCTCGACAATTGGCAGACGCGATTCAATCACCTGCTTGAAATGCGGTGCGAGGTAAAATGCATTAGGGCCCACGAGGAATAAATTATTCGGGTCGATCCCCGCTTGCGCATACGCGGTCGTAATACCCTCACCCAAATAGGTGAAGTTGAATTGTTCGATATGCTCGATATCGCGCGTTTGCAGCAAAAAACAATGCGGCCAATCACTCCCCAACATCTCTGGGTCGATATCCGATTCTTCGGGCATTTCTCGGCCACGGCATACGCTTGCCCAATAGAGATAGACCCGCTGGGTGATGCGCCGCTCAACAATCAGTCGCTCTTCATCCATCGGCTTCCCTCTAACGCAGAACCTATTCGACAATCTTATAATTCATACCGCCAAAAATGGCATCCACCACACCATCGACATGTCCGAGTGGCAGCAGCACTTGGCGATACAACACTTTGCGCCCTTGCAGCGTGGTAAACTCACCTTCATCCACCACCGGTGCTTTGGTCTCCAGCACCTTGCTGAAATGGGTCGATAAACGAAACGCATTGGGCCCCACCATGAATTGGTTGTGGGCATCAAGCGCCTTGTCGAAATAGGCTTTCATGATGTTTTCACCCAGATAGGTGAAGTTATAATCCTGAATATTTGCGACGTCGCGTGCTTGCAGCAAAAAGCAATAATCCCAATCCGTGCCTAGAATTTCAGGATCGATGTCGTTCTCAATCGCCATCGCGCGCGTGCCGCGTTTCTCATTCCAATAGCGCATCAGGCGCAAGCTTAAGCGGCGTTCGCCGTAGGGGTAAATGTTGATGTCTTCGGTCATCCGTACCTGCCCGTAATGTAATCTTTGGTTTGCTGATGGAGTGGAGCTTCGAAAATCTGTTCTGTTGCGCCCACCTCCACCAATTTACCAAGGTGAAAAAATGCTGTCGTATCGGCCACGCGGCGCGCTTGTGCCATTGAGTGCGTGACAATAATAAGTGCATAACGCTGGCGCAATTGGCTGATGAGATCCTCTACCTTACCCGTCGCAATGGGGTCGAGCGCACTGCACGGCTCATCCATCAAAATCACCTCGGGGCTCACCGCCATGGTACGCGCGATACACAGGCGCTGCTGCTGCCCGCCTGATAGTCCCGTGCCTGCGGCATCAAGCCTGTCCTTCACTTCATCCCACAGCGCCGCGCCGCGCAAGGCTTGCTCCACCACCGCATCCATCTCCGCTTTGGTTTTGGCAAGGCCGTGGATGCGCGGGCCATAGGCCACGTTTTCGTAGATAGATTTGGGAAAGGGGTTGGGTTTTTGGAACACCATACCCACCCGCGCACGCAGCAGCACTGCATCGAAATCGGGCGCATAAATATCGCGTCCATCAAGGGTAATACTACCCGTAATGCGGCAGGCAGGAATCAAATCATTCATGCGGTTGATGCAGCGAAGGAAGGTCGATTTGCCGCAGCCCGAAGGGCCGATAAACGCCGTCACGCTGTTGGGCGCAATATCGACCGTTAC
Source organism: Pseudomonadota bacterium (assembly GCA_963205305.1). Classification (GTDB taxonomy): domain Bacteria; phylum Pseudomonadota; class Alphaproteobacteria; order Rickettsiales; family UBA3002; genus QFOX01. The sequence continues at coordinate 22,017 of CAUJIC010000049.1, forward strand.
CCCAAAAAGCGCCTGCTTCGTGCCATAGAACACGTCGACATTTTTGGCTTCAATGGTGGGGGCGCTAGTCATGCAGCAACTCATTCAACATTGGTTTTTCTGAGGCAGATGCTAGGAGTCCCCACCCGCAGGGAGGGAGTGTACCTTTTGTACATGACCGACCGAGGCTGGAGATGACGACGCAGATGCCCATAAAAACCAATGTTAGTTCCACGTTAGCTGTGATTTATTCCGCAACCTAATCGCGGCGAGGTTGAGAAGCAACAAAATGACAAGCAAAACCATAATTGCCGAGGATGTTTTTTCAATAAAACCCAATTCAGGGCTCGATGCCCACAGGTAAATCTCGACAGGCATCACGGTCGCAGGGTCGGTCAGGCCGCGCGGCACATCGGCCACAAACGCCACCATACCCACCATCAGCAGCGGCGCACTTTCGCCCAGCGCACGGCAAATGCTCAAAATGGTGCCAGTTAAAATACCGGGTAGCGCATAAGGCAACACATGGTGGCGCACCACTTGCAGTGGCGTGGCGCCGAGCCCCGTCGCTGCATGCCGCATACTAGGCGGCACCGCGCGAATGGCAGCGCGCGCGGCAATAATCATCACGGGCATGATCAGCATAGCAAGCGTAAGGCCACCCACAAGCGGCGAGGAGCGGGGCATACCAAACCATTGCAGATAAACCGACAACCCAAGCAAACCATAAATAATCGACGGCACCGCCGCGAGGTTATTGATAATCACCTCCAGCGCTTCGGCCACGCGCGTTTTGCGCGCAAATTCCTCGAGCGTAATCGCCGCTGCAATGGAAAGCGGCAGCGCGACAATCAAGCACACCGCGAGCGTTATCAGCGAGCCCACAATCGCACCCAAAAACCCAGCCGCCTCGGGCGCACGACTATCGCCACGCGTGAAAAAGTCGGTGTTGAAGCTACTACGTATCCGCCCATCTTTCTGCCAGCCATCAATCCACGCCAACTGGCGATTATTCAATGGTCGCTGCGCCTCGGGCAAGGTACGGTCGATATGGCCTTTAAGTAGTTGGTCAGCATTGTCCGAAAGCGTAATCCACACGGGAATCGTATCGAGCGATGAGGCTGACGCGTTGGAGCGTTTTGCCTCCCATTGCTTGAGTGGCGCTGCCAGCGCACGCTTCATATCAAACGAGGCAAACGTGCCCGCCAATTCGTAAAACTGACGGCGCGACACTTTATCCTCAAGCAATGATTGTGCACCCAGCGTTGCCTTCAGCGCGCTATTAGTCAGCGCGTAATAATCAAGCGCATCGGGGTTGCCACCTGCTTGCGCCCACACAGCGTGCATGTCCACATCCACACGCACCTCGTGGCGCGTAAAGCCACTGATCCCAGGACGAATAATGGTGACGAGCAACACCACCAACATCAGCCCCGCAAAGGCCAACCCCGCCATACCATACGCCTTGAACCGCGCTTCCGCGCGGTAGCGACGCTTCAGTCCACCCTCAATGATGGCGGTGATGTCCGCAGCGTTACTCATATTGCTCCCGATATTTCTTCACAATGATTTGTGCGAGCACATTTAGCAGTAGCGTGAAGCAAAACAGCGTAAGGCCAAGCGCAAACGCCGCAAGCGTTTTGGGGCTATCGAATTCTTGGTCGCCCGTCAGCAGCGTTACCATCTGCACCGTCACGGTCGTCACCGCCTCCAGTGGGTTCACCGTCAGGTTCGCGCTTAGGCCAGCAGCCATCACCACAATCATAGTTTCGCCCACTGCACGCGCCACGGCGAGTAGTACCGCACCCATCACCCCTGGCAGTGCCGAGCGCAATACCACGCGCTTAATGGTTTCGGATTTGGTGGCGCCTAAACCATACGATGCATCACGAAGCCCACGCGGCACGGCCGTCAGCATGTCATCGCTGAGCGACGACACGAACGGAATAATCATGATGCCCATGACCAGCCCCGCGACGAGTGCGCTTTCGGAGGCGATGCTTAAACCAACCGATGCACCCAACCCATGCAGAAACGGCGCGACACTCATCACCGCGAAATAGCCATAGACCACCGTGGGAATCCCCGCGAGCAACTCCAGCACGGGCTTAGCGGTGCGGCGAAAACGCGGGGATGCATATTCCGATAAATAAATCGCGCTCATTAGCCCTACAGGCACGGCGAGCAGCAACGCAATCAGCGTAATCATGAAGGTGCCTGCAAGCAACGGCAGCGCACCAAACGCACCACTCGCACCCGCTTGATCAGCGCGCATGGCCGTCTGCGGGCTCCACTGCGTGCCGAATAAAAAATCGAAGAATCGCACATGGTGGAAAAACGCGAGCGCCTCGCTCACCACCGAATAAATAATCGCCGCCGTCACCAGCACCGCAAACCCTGCGGCTGCCCACATCAGCGCCATCACCACCCCCTCGGCGGGGCGGCGTTGGAAGGCTGCAACAGCGGTACTCATCGACATGAATCAGCTCTCATAAATCGGCAGATACACCGTAAAGCATGTGCCCTCGCCCACCACGGAATCGACCACAATCGCACCGCGATGGCGCTGCACAATACCTTTCACAATCGCAAGCCCCAGCCCCGTGCCGCCCACTTGGCGGGTGCGGGCGGAATCGACGCGGTAAAAGCGCTCCATCAAGCGTGGCAAATGCTGCTTGGGTATACCATCCCCTTGGTCGCGCACACTCAGCGCCACCACACGCGTCAGGTTACGCATATTAATATCCTGCGGCAGCTCGCTTGTCACCTTGGCGCCAATCGTCACGTCGGAATCGGCATGACCATATTTAATCGCATTGCTGACCAGATTATGCACCACTTGCGCCAGTTCGTTGCTCTCGCCTTTCACCTGCGGCAAGTTATCGTGCATGTTCAGCACAAGACGAACATTTTTCTCGGCCGCAAGGCGCTTCAATGTTTCGGTTTCCTTGCGCAGCACGTGCGATAAATCCATCGGCTCGGTCGGCACCGAGTGGATATTCATTTCAATTTTGCTTAAGCTCAATAGGTCACCGATCAGCTGCTGCATGCGGTCGGATTGCTCGAGCATGATTTTCAAAAACTCAATCCGCGCGGGCTCGTCGTCCTTCGCGGGCCCTAACAGTGTTTCCACAAACCCTTTGATGGACGCGAGCGGAGTCCGCAGTTCGTGGCTGGCATTGGCCACGAAGTCGGCGCGCATTTGCTCCACCGCCTTCAACTCCGTAATATCGTTCATGGTGATAACGGTGGAAATGCCACCTGCTGTCGGCACAGGGAACCGCTCGATGATGGCGAGGAAATCGCGCACCACAGGGTCTTCGATACGAAACTCGATCTCGCGGCCCTTCAGGTCATTGATGACCGAACCAATCGCATCGATCAAATATGCGCTGCCGATGACATCTTTCAACTGCTTACCCGCAAGGTTCTGACCAAAAATGGCACGTGCGGCGCGGTTAGTGCGTACAATTTTCTTCTCATCATTCACCATGATGAGAATATCGGGCAGCGTATCGACCAGAATCTCACGCTCGGTGATGATGGTCTCCATCTGCTTTTTTTTCACATCCCAGCTCGATTGCAGCTTGCGCAATGCCTGCGATAATTCCGCAGCGCTGCCAAGGAAGCTAAGGTCGGGCGCAGCCACGCGCTTATCCTGTGCAATCTCGTTCACATAATAGGTCAGCGACGACACATTCGATAGAAACGGGTAGATGAGCATGCCTGTGGCAATGAAAATCACCGCATAGGCATATATCATCTGCGGTAGGCTCAGAACTTCCAAAAACACATCAAATCCCAGCACAACAAGCGCGGGACTCGATATAAGAAATACCGATTTGAGCAGCGCATTAAACGAAACATAGGTCTTTTTCATAACCACTTTCATCGCCTAAAACGACGAGTTATGCAAGAAAAACGGGTGGTTACAGCACTTTATGTTTTGGGTTGACACTCCCGCGCCCACGAGTATAGTCCCGCCTCCTTTTAACACAAAAAAACAAGAGAGCGCGCTATGTACGCAGTTATCGTCACCGGTGGTAAGCAATACCGGGTCACCGCTGGCAGCATTATCGAAGTTGAGAAACTCGAAGTGAATGTTGGCGACACCGTTAAAATCGACCAAGTTCTGGCGCTTTCGGGCGACAAAAACGTCATCGGCAACCCAACCGTTGCGGGTGCCGTGGTCGAAGCGCAAGTGCTCGAGCAAGGCAAAGCCGACAAAGTGCTTATCTTCAAGAAAAAGCGCCGCCATAATTACCGCCGCAAGAACGGCCACCGTCAGCGCTTCACTGCGTTGCACATCCTCAGCATTGCGCTGAATGGTGCGAACTTGGTAACGGCAGAAAAACGTACGCCAAAACCACGCGCCACCACGCCACAGCCACAAACGGCTGGCACGGCGGCAGCGAAGCCTGCTAAAGCGGCGGCGCCAAAAGCAAAAGCAGCAGTGAAACCAGCGGCCAAAAAGCCAGCTGCCGCTGCTAAGAAACCTGCTGCCAAAAAAGCAGCGAAGTAATTACGCGAACAAGGAGTTTAAGTCATGGCACATAAGAAAGCTGGCGGATCATCCCGCAACGGACGTGATTCGGCAGGTCAGCGCCTCGGCGTAAAAAAATTCGGTGACGAGCAAGTCGTTGCTGGCAACATCATCATCCGTCAGCGCGGCACCACCTACCACCCCGGCGTGGGCGTTGGTTTGGGCCGCGACTACACCATCTTCGCTACCGTGGATGGCCAAGTGAAATTCAGCAAAAAAGCGGGTAACAAAAACGTGGTGAGCGTTGTCGCTGCCGCAGCCGCTGCTGAAACCGCGAAAAAAGCACCCAAGAAAAAAGCCGCTGCTGCATAAGCACTGGGCTTAAGCTAGAAATGAAAAGGGGAGCTGGTTGGCTCCCCTTTTTTTGTTAGAAGTTATCAAATGACAAATAATCTAGTGATCGGTCCCTGCTGGCACTCAACCTCTCTACATGAGTAGGATAGGTGCTCAAATCGCTACTCAGTTTTTGCTTAGGATCTATCGCTAATGCATTGAGCGCTTCAATGAGATCACCCATCGTTTCAAATGTCGCTCTCTGGTCAGTAATGTGCGCTTTGGTGCCGGGCTTGCTTCCACCAGCTATAAATCCTGCAGCAGCAATCACGGCAACTGTTTGTGCCACGCCTGCATAACCAGAAGCCGATGGAAAGGTGTCAAAACCGATACCTATTTTTCCTTCACGCGTCACAAATACATCGGCACTTTCTTCGCCCATACCGGTCATACCAGTTGAATGCTGGTGGCTTATTTCCACCATCCTTTGTTTGATTTTTTGGCGAAGTACAGAACTGATGGTCGGCATCGTATCTTGGCTCACTGCTTTCTCCTTCTTTATTAACTCGCTATGATTATACTCAAACCCCATTCCAACAGTGTGACAATTCCATGAAAATTCCTAACCCTTTGGGCAAAAAGCAGCAAATCCCCCTATCATTCCCCGCCAAACCTGCTAGAACCCAGCCCCTAGAAGCGATTATTGTTGAGAGACCAACTCACTTTATGCGTGGCGAGTGCTAGGAGTGCCCGCGCGTAGAGAGGGAGTGTACACTTATAGTACATGACCGACCGAGCACGGCCACGACAACCCAATTGCCCGCAGAAATTGAGTTATTATGAACTTTGTCGATGAAACTAAGATATATGTGAAGTCCGGCGATGGCGGCGAAGGCTGCGTGTCGTTCCGTCGTGAAAAATTCATCCCCGAGGGCGGGCCCGACGGCGGCGATGGCGGGCGCGGCGCCAGCATCATCATGAAAGCCGTCACCGGCCTCAACACCCTCATCGATTACCGCTTCCAGCAGCATTTCAAGGGCGACAAGGGCGGCCACGGCATGGGCAAGCAGCGCTATGGCAAAAAGGCCGAAGATAAATATTTGCTCGTTCCCGTCGGCACCCAAATTTACGACGAAGACCGCGAAACCCTGCTCGCTGACCTGACTGAAGAAGGGCAAGAGATTGTGCTGGCCAAAGGTGGCCGCGGTGGCTTGGGGAACATCCATTTCAAATCCTCCACCAATCAGGCGCCCACGCAATCCGTCCCCGCTGGTAAGGGTGAGGAGCGCACGTTGTGGCTGAAGCTGAAACTGCTGTCGGATGCAGGCTTGCTCGGCTTGCCCAACGCGGGCAAATCCACCTTCTTGGCCGCCGTCACTGCTGCCAAACCCAAAATCGCGGATTATCCCTTCACCACCCTCGCCCCCCAACTGGGCGTGGTGAGTGTGGGCGATGCCGAGTTTGTGCTCGCCGATATCCCAGGTCTCATCGAAGGCGCGGCCGAAGGCAAGGGCCTCGGCACGCGCTTTTTGGGGCATGTGGAGCGCTGTGGCATGTTGCTGCATTTGGTCGATGGCACACAGGACGATGTCGTCGCCGCCTACGAAACCGTACGCAGCGAACTGAGCCAGCATAGCGATGCGCTTGCTGAAAAGCCTGAACTGGTTGCCTTGAACAAGTGCGATTCGATGACCGCTGCTGAGATTAAAAAGAAAAAGAAAGCGCTCGAAAAAGCGAGCGGTGGCCACGTATTCACCATCTCCGCCGCCGCACGCACGGATCTGGAGCCACTGCTTGTCACCATGCTGCAAACCATCATCGATTACCGTGGCGAGCAAGCACCGCCGCCATTGCCGACGCATATTGCAGGTGGTAGCAGCGAGGAATAAGCGCCTCCCCCTCACCTTTCGGGCTTTCGCCGCGGCCGCAACTTCGTTATAGTCCCTAACATGTCTAAAACCCCCACACTGGCATCCGCCAAACGCATCGTCATTAAAATCGGCAGCAGCTTGATTGCTGAATCCGCGCGCCTGCGCGCAAGCTGGCTGGCGGCGATGGCGGCGGATATTGCCACCCTGCACGCGGCAGGCAAAGAGGTCATCCTCGTCTCCTCGGGCGCGGTGGCGCTAGGTCGCCCACAGGTGGGCTTGGGCGCACAAAAATTGAGTTTAGAGGAAAAGCAAGCCGCGGCAGCGGCGGGGCAGCCTTTGCTCATTCAAGCGTGGAGCCATGCGTTCGCCAAACACGATATTCATGTCGCGCAATTGCTACTGACGCTGGAGGATTCCGAAGATCGCCAGCGCTACCTGAACGCGCGCGCCACCTTCACCACGCTGCTGACGCATAAACTGATTCCCATCGTGAACGAAAACGATTCTGTCGCCACTGCCGAGCTGAAGTTTGGTGATAATGACCGCCTCGCCGCGCGCGTCGCCGTCATGCTCGGTGCCGATGTGCTGGTACTGTTTTCAGATGTCGATGGGCTGTACGATAAAAATCCTTCGCAACATAAGGATGCAAAACATATCGCGCTCATCAAACAGCTCACGCCCGACATCATGGCCATGGGCGGTGGTGCCGCGAGCAGCGTCAGCAATGGCGGCATGAAAACCAAACTTGAAGCCGCGCAAATGGCGACTGCCAGCGGTTGCCACATGGTGATTGCGAAGGGCACCGAGAAACATGCCCTCGCCCAACTCATAGATGGGGGCCGCGCCAGCTGGTTTGTTGCCACCACTAAGCCCCAACTTGCGCGCAAGGATTGGATATCTTCTGCCGTTAAAGTGGCGGGCAGCGTTACGGTCGATAGCGGTGCGGTGCGCGCGCTTGGACTTGGCAAAAGCTTGCTGCCTGCGGGCGTCACGGCGGTCGAGGGCAAATTCGAACGTGGCGATACCATTGCGATTAAAACCGCCGAAGGCAAAACCATCGGCAAGGGCATCGCGGGGTATAGCGCGGCGGAAGCCAAAAAAATCCGTGGCAAAAAGTCGGATGAAGTCGAGAGCATCCTCGGCTATTCGCACCGCGACACGCTCATCCACCGCGATGATATGGCCATACTATGAGTCAGCAAAAAACCATTTATGCAGGAAGGCTCGAGCGCCTTTTCGCCAACCTGATTGATACGCTCATCCTCATCATCCCCAGCTGGTTGGTGGCGGCGTTGCTCGATCACGATGGCCTCGCCACACTTGCCACGTTCTTCGTCAGCCTTGGCTATTACACCCATTTCACCGCTTCGAATTGGCAAGCCACCCCTGGCAAGCGCATCCTTGGGCTCTATGTCATCCGCACCGATCACCACGCCATCAGCCAGCGCGATGCGCTCGAGCGTTTCTTGGCCTACAGCATCCCCAGCCTGCCACTTTACGCCAGCTTCATCTCGGCGCAAGCGGCACCCATGCTAGTGTTTTGGCTCAGCATCTTTTGGTTTGCCCCCATACTTATCACCCCTGAGCGCATCGGCACGCATGACCGTTTATGCGGCACACGGGTACTTGTCGGAAAGGTTGGCGCATGACATCGATCAAAGAAACCATGGCACAAATTGGCCGCGATGCGCGAGTGGCAGCGCGCACGCTTGCACAGCTTGCGCCTGAAACTAAACAGCGCGCCCTGCGTGCTGCAGCAGCCAGCATTCGCGCACATGCCGATGCCATCGTGGCCGCCAATGCTATCGACCTTGCCGAGGCTACGCACCTCTCCCCCGCCATGCGCGACCGTTTACAACTCGATGCCAAACGCATCGAGGCCATGGCAGCAGGCGTGGCGAGCGTCGCCGATTTGCCCGATCCTGTCGGGCGCGTGCTGACGAGTTGGGACATCGAACATAGCGGCCTACATTTCGAAAAAGTGGCGGTGCCCCTCGGCGTTATCGGCATCATTTACGAATCGCGCCCCAACGTGACGGCGGATGCGGCGGCGATTGCGTTTAAAGCGGGCAACGCGGTTATTCTGCGCGGCGGGTCGGAAAGTTTGCACACGAACAAAGCCATTCTTGCTGCATTCCACGCGGGGCTGGTGTCGGAGAAAATCTCCACCGCTGCTGTCCAACTGGTGCAAACTATCAACCGTGAAGCGGTGGCCGAAATGCTGACGATGAACGACTTCATCGATGTCATCATCCCCCGTGGCGGTAAAACCCTCACCACCCGCATCCGCGAGGAAGCGCGTGTGCCCTCGCTGCTACATCTTGATGGCAACTGCCATATCTATGTCAGTGCGAAAGCCGACGAAGCGACCGCGCGCGCAGTGTTCGACGCGGTCGAGCAGGTC
>CAUJIC010000050.1 GCA_963205305.1 Pseudomonadota bacterium
GCTTTATGCTGCAGCATTTTTGGTGGTGAATTGCTTCTCGCGCTGGATGAGTTCCTTCGCTAATTGCAGATAGGCTTGGCTGCCTGGGCATTTGAGATCATAGACCAGCGCGGGCTTGCCGTGGCTTGGTGCCTCGCTCATCCGCACATTGCGGGGAATAACGGTGCGGTAGACATCATCACCCAAGAAGCCACGCACATCCTCCTCGATTTGTTCCGTGAGCTTGTTGCGGCGGTCATACATGGTGAGCACCACGCCATGGATGGAAAGGCGCGGGTTCAAATTCGCATTCACGAGTTTGATGGTTTTGAGCAAATGGGCTAAACCCTCGAGAGCATAGAATTCACATTGCAGAGGAATCAGCACCGCATCACTCGCCGTCAGCGCATTCAGCGTGAGCAGGCCAAGGGAAGGGGGACAATCGATAATCGCGTAGTCCCAATGCGCGGACATCGGCGCCAATGCTTGCTTTAATTGGAATTCCCTTCTTTCCATGGTTACAAGCTCGATTTCCGCGCCCGATAGGTCGATGGTAGCGGGAGCCACCGAAAGGCGCGGAATGGCCGTTTTAACGGCTACCTGCTCTAATGTGCTGTTTCCGATGAGAACGTCATACGAAGTATGCACCCGTTTGGCTTGATCGATGCCCAAACCCGTGGAGGCATTACCCTGTGGGTCGAGGTCGATGACCAATACCTGCTTACCAATGGCAGCAAGGGCGGTGGCCATGTTGACGGCGGTGGTGGTCTTCCCGACCCCGCCTTTTTGGTTTACAACAGAGATAATGCGCGTCATGGGGAACCTACCTATTCTCAAGCGTTGCGAGCTGTTAATTTCGTTATCGTAATAATATGCGATTCAGCATTGGTTTTACTTGGTTTTTTATGGCTCTGGAAGCTCCATTTTTCCTCTGCTTCCGCCAGTTCTGCCTCATAATTGGCACCTTTAGGGAAGATGGCGGCAGAAGCTTCATTCATCAGGGGTTTAGCAAACACCAACAAATTGGTTAACGAGGATAATGCGCGGGCGGTTACCACATCAAACTGGCGTTCCACCGTGGCAATGTCTTTTGCCTCAACCGTTACCTGCGAAAGGCCAAGTAGCGACTTGGCTTCCTTCAAAAAAGCGGCCTTGCGCTGATCTTGTTCGACGAGAGTAATGTTCAAATCTGGCCGCGCAACGGCAATCACCAAACCGGGCAAGCCAGCACCGCTACCTATATCGACCAACGAAGCAGCACCGGAAGGAATCAGGTCGACAAGCTGCAAACTATCATCAATGTGGCGTGACCAAATATCCGATTCCGTCGCGGGGCCAATAAGATTTATTTTAGAATTCCATTTTAACAACAGCGATACATAGTTAGTGAGTGTTGATAATGTTTCACGTGAAACATTTTGCGTCGATGGCGACAATGCATGGGCTGTGTTCATGCACAAAGCCATAAACCAATCATCGGATGCTGTCTAGGGTGAAGCGAAAATGTTTCACGTGAAACATTTTTGGATTTAGGCGGCGAGCGAACGACGCTTCATATAGGTCATGATGGCCGTGATGGCAGCGGGAGTAACCCCCGGGATACGGCTGGCAGCACCAAGGGTAGGGGGCTTCGCGATTTTAAGTTTGTGGCGAATTTCGTTGCTGAGCGAACCCACCGAATCGTAATCCAGTGAATCAGGGATCTGCAATTGTTCATCCAATTTGAACAGTTCGATATCAGCCTGCTGGCGGGCAAGATACGAACGGTAGACGGAATCAATTTCCACTTGCTCACGTATATCGGGGCGAAACTCTTTCAACGCTGGCCAAATATCGGAGAGCTGTTCGAAGCTGATGGTCGGGTAGGCGAGAAGGTCAAGAATCGAACGCTTCACGCCATCCTGATTAATCTGTAATCCAACTTCCGATGCCTTGTTGGGTGAAATTGTTTCACGTGAAACAATTTGCATAGCGTCATTAAGGAGCGATTGTTTCACGTGAAACATTTTGCTCCGTTCATCGCGAATACACCCAACCTCTAAACCGCGAGGGGTCAATCTAAGGTCGGCATTGTCGGGGCGAAGGGAGAGGCGGTATTCGGAACGCGAGGTGAACATACGATAGGGTTCTTGGGTACCAAGCGTCGTCAAATCGTCAATCATCACGCCGATATAAGCTTCTGATCTGTCAATTACAAATGGCTCTTTACCAAGCGCAGCGAGGGCGGCGTTGAGACCCGCCACAAGGCCTTGGCCCCCAGCCTCTTCATAGCCCGTGGTACCATTGATTTGCCCTGCCAAATAGAGCCCCCTGACCTTCTTGGTCTCGAGCGTTGGTTTCAGTTCACGCGGGTCCACATAGTCATATTCAATGGCATATCCGGGGCGAATCACTCGTGCATTTTCGAGGCCAGGGATGGTCGCAATCATCGCTAATTGCACTTCCTCGGGGAGGGAGGTCGAGATCCCGTTAGGGTAAACCGTCGGGTCATCCAACCCCTCAGGCTCGAGGAATACTTGATGGCGCTCGCGGTCGGCGAAGCGGGTGATTTTATCTTCAATCGAGGGGCAATAGCGTGGGCCGCTGGACTTGATTTGCCCCGAATACATGGGCGAGCGATGGATATTTTCACGAATAATCTCGTGCGTTTTAGCCGATGTGTGGGTGATGTAACAGGTAATTTGGGGGACCCGAACTTCATCCGTTAAATAGGAAAAGGGAATAGGGGGGTTATCGCCTGGCTGCGGGGTAAGGATGCTCCAATTAATCGTCTCGCCATCGAGGCGGGCAGGGGTGCCCGTTTTCAAACGGCCAATGGTAAGACCCAAGCCACGAATCGACTCCGCCAATGCAATCGACGGTAACTCACCGACACGGCCAGCAGGGGTTTGCTTTTCACCACAATGGATGAGGCCATTAAGGAAGGTGCCGGTGGTAAGCACAACCTGATTCGTGCCATAGGTTTTTCCTGATGCACCTTTGACCGCCACCACGCGGCCAGCTTCCATCACAATATCATCGGCGCCATCTTCGATAATGGTAAGGTTCGAATACTCGGAAAGGAGGGATTGCACCGCCTCGCGGTAGAGCTTGCGGTCGGCTTGGGCGCGGGGGCCGCGGACGGCGGGGCCTTTGCTGGCGTTGAGCATTTTGTAGTGGATACCCGCGCGGTCGATGGCTTGCCCCATCACACCATCTAGCGCATCGATTTCACGAACGAGCGTTCCCTTAGCAATACCGCCAATGGCAGGATTGCACGACATTTCGCCGACGGTAGATTTTTTATGGGTGAGCAGACAGGTGTTGGCGCCCATGCGTGCGGCCGCAGCCGCAGCTTCGGTGCCTGCGTGGCCACCACCAATGACGATGACATCAAAATCGTTATTGCTCATTACCTTGCCTCGAAAATGCTATCCGAATGTTTCACGTGAAACATTTATTTCAACCGCCTACTTACCAATGCAAAAACGGCTGAAAACGAGGTCCAATACATCATCCACCCAGATTTTGCCAGTGATTTTGCCAATCGCGGCGGCGGCCAAGCGAAGCTCCTCACAACTGAGCTCCAAAGGGGCATGAGCATCAAAACGGGTGAGAGCAGCCAACGCCTCGGCAATCGCCGCGCGATGACGGGCGCGGGTGATGAGTGGTGACGCCACCGATTCCATCCGCTCGCCAATTTTTTCCTTCAGCGCATCCATAAGCGCGGCAATTCCATCCCCTGTTTGGGTAGAAATAGCATAGGCCGTAAACGGCAAATCGGGAAGGGGGGCAAGGTCGGATTTGGTGGCGGCCACAAGGTGGTTTTTGGGGTTAAGGCCCTTCAAATCACTAGAGGATTCCGTAATCGTAGCAATATCGCGCACATGTAGGGTGATATCGGCATGTTCGGCGCGGTGCAGGGCGCGGCGGATGCCTTCGGATTCTATCGCCGCATCGGTAGTACGGATGCCCGCCGTATCGACCAGCGTGACGGCATAGCCACCGATATCGAGCGCCACTTCAATCAGGTCGCGGGTGGTGCCTGCCTCGGGCGAAACAATGGCTGCATCACGTTTGGCCAGAGCGTTGAGCAGGCTGGATTTGCCAGCGTTTGGCGGACCGAGGATGACCACATCCAACCCCTCGCGGATCTTCTCGCCAATGCCGCCATCATCGAGCAGTTCCGATAGTTTTTTTACTAATGCCTCCACTCGCTGCGTGGCCTCGGTCAGCACCTCCTCGGGGATATCCTCGTCGGGGAAATCGATATAGGCTTCCATCAGCGCCAACGGCTCCAAAATAGCGCCGCGTAATGCCTCGACGCGCTGGGTGGTTTGGCCACCCATTTGGCGGATGGCTTGACGGTGCTGCGAGGCGGTTTCGGCGTCAATGAGATCGGCCAATCCTTCGGCCTCCACAAGGTCGAGCTTACCATGCATAAAAGCGCGGCGGGCGAACTCGCCTGCCTCGGCGAGCCTAAGGCTCTCTATACTTCCTAAAGCATCGAGGAGCATCCTCATGATGGCGCGGCTGCCGTGGGTGTGCAGCTCCACCACATCCTCGCCCGTGAAGGAGTGCGGGGCGGGGAAATAAAGGGCGAGGGCTTGGTCTATTTTTTGGTTGTTATGGCTCAGCGTCACCAGCGTTGCCACGCGTGGCTCGAACGCCTTCTCAACCCCCAACGCAACCAATGCCTGCCGCGCGCGCGGCCCGCTGATGCGAAAGACAGAGACGCCCGCGCGGCCAGCGGCCGAGGCGAGGGCGAAGATGGTGGGGCGTTGGCTCATAGCGGCGGTTTAGGGCGAAATGGCTGGGGTGGCAAGGGCGATGAGTGGGCAGTGGAGATGACAGGATTGACTCGGGCCTACTGACCCTCACCCTTCGGGCTGTTACGCGGTGCACATGGTCTCCTGAACATGTGCGCGAACCTCAGGTTCGATGAAAACACACCACCAATAACAAAGGCCGCACATGGCGGCCTTTGTTATTGGTGGAGATGACAGGAATCGAACCTGCGACATTCTGCTTGCAAAGCAGACGCTCTACCAACTGAGCTACATCCCCACGCGAAAAAACAGGAGGTTCGTTTAGGCGAAACCTAGGGCGGCGTCAAGGGGGGATGCAAACTTTTTGAAGGGGTTTAGGCCGCCCGCTTGAACGCCCCTGCTAGGCCCGCCACTTCCATCAACCCATGGGCCATGCGGGTGGGCGCCTCATCGGCGTGGCGTTTGCTGTCGAGCTCCAGCAGCTGCAGCTGGGCGAGGGCTTGGGCGCAGGCATCCACCCCCCAGCGCTGGCTGTGGGCTTTAAGGATAGGTTTGGCTTTGAAAAATACAGGGGGACGAAGTCCCTCAATCGCGGCATCGGCGCCTACACCCTCGGCGCGCTTCATGGCCAAGGCCTCGAGTTTGGCAATGTAGCGCATGACAGAACGCACCAGCAGCAACCCCACATTGCCCTCCATCAACAAGCGGTCGGAAAGGCGGCACAGCGCCACCACATCGCCGCTGGCGACGGCGTAATTCAGCTCGTCGAAGCTCTTGTCGTTGTTCTCGCCGACGCTGGCGATGACGTCTTCCATGGTGACTTCTTCGGCTTCCTCATCGAGGTAAAGCGAGAGTTTCTCAAGCTCGTTCAGGATGATTTGGCGATCGCCCGAAAGCTGATTGGCCAGCAGGCGCAGCACCTCGGTATTCGCGCGTAGGCCATAGCCGCGCAGCGTATCGCGGATGAATTGCTCGAGCCCCGTGCCCTCATCTTTATAGCACGCAATGGCGCCTACATCGGCCGATTTTTCTGCCCATAGGCGCAGTTTACTGCCCGCTGCTAGCGACTCGGTGACATAGAGAATCAGGAAGTTTTCGCGGGCACGCAGGGAAACAGCCTCCTGAATCGCTTCAAGGGATGCGTCATCCGCCTCGCGCAGCATGACCACACGTTTGGGGCACATGAGCGACATAGCGGCCAGCTCATCAGCGAGTAACCCTGGTTGCTCGGCGAGTTTTTCGGGCGTGAATTCGGCGCGTGCCATCGGGTCGGCGTTCTTGCCCAGCCAGCTTTCAGCAAGCGCGGCGGCGCGCTGGCGCACTTGGCCTGCATCCGTGCCATAGATCAATGCGGCGGCCGCATTGCCCGGTGCGCGGATGAACGCATCACTATCGCGGGCGGAGAGCTTCATAACCATTCATCGGCTGGAGGGCTGGGACGGCTTCTGGCTCAGGCGTTGTTAGGGGTGCCGCATTGGGGTCATTCAGCTTGGGTAACAGCGCCCCAAGCCGCAATTTATAATCCTGCGCCAGCTCTAGAATGCCGCGCTTACGTGCATCTTCAATCGATACATACGAGGCATAATCGGCGCTGGGCGATGTGTTATAGGTGCTCACCCGCTGAATGCTGCCGCTGGCGACTTTTTGCCCATCGCGCACGCGGGTGATGATGTAGCTGCTGGTGTAGTTCAAATCCCCACGGCTGGCTGTACCATCGGGCTTCACGAAGCTTGCGGTATCCGTTTCGTTGAAGGTGATGGCCAGCGTGAATAATTTCTCGGCCTCAAGGCTCGTCGGGTTCACCTGATCCTGGATTTCCGCCGTGAGCAGCTCGCTGTAGCGTCGATCCATGGTGTTGGCGACACTGGTGCTATTCTCGGTGGCGCTGCCCACAGCCAGCACGCGTATGGACGATAAATTCACCGCCTGCTGTGCGCGGTATGATTCACTGTGCATGGGCTGGAAGCCACAGCTTGCGAGGGAAAGCATCATCATTAGCGCTAACGCGCCTGATGGGGCCCTTCGCCCTAAACCCCGCCGCTGCGCGGGTCGGCCCTTGGCCTCCCTCGGATAATCACGCACACTGGAAAGAAATTTCATCATGCAGCGACCAGATTAACGATACGGTTGGGCACCACAATGGCTTTTTTGAGTGATTTGCCCTCCATGGCGCTCACCACGCTGGGGTGGGCGAGGGCGGCGGCGCGCGCCTCGTCCTCGGGCAAATTTTTGGCCAGTGTGAGGGTGGCGCGCAGCTTACCATTTACTTGCACCGCAACGGTCACGGTTTCATCCTCAAGCAGCACAGCATCCGCCTTTGGCCAATCTCGGGCGGCAACAAGGTCAGTATGGCCGAGCATGCTCCAGAGTTCCTCGGCCAAATGGGGCAGCAGCGGCGCAATGAGGTGGATGGTGGCTTCGATGGCTTCGCCACAGCTGCCTGAGGGCTCCTTCTCCACAGCATTGGTCAGCTCGCGGATACGGGCAACGGCCTTGTTGAAATGGAAGTTCTCAAAATCACTCGTCACCGCGTGGATGGTTTTGTGGGTCAGCTTGCGAATTTCGGTGCTGTCATTGGCCGCACCTTTTGCCGTTTTATAATCGCCCACTAAACGGTAAAGCCGCTGCACATAACGCCATGCGCCATCAATCCCTGAATCCGTCCACTCTAGCCCACGGTCGGGTGGGGAATCGCTCATCATGAACAGGCGGGCAGTATCGGCCCCGTAAGCATCGATAATGCCGCGCGGATCGACGACATTGTTTTTCGATTTGCTCATTTTCTCGGAGCGGCCCATGGTCACGGCTTCGCCCGTTTCAATCAGCTTCCAGTTGCCCGCGTCATCCTTCTCCACATCGGCAGGGTACACCCACTCACCCTTGCTGTTTTTGAAGGTGGCGTGGCCGACCATGCCTTGCGTCATCAGCCCCGTGAAGGGTTCCTCGATGTTGAGGATGCCGCAATCCTTGAGCGCGCGGGTGAAGAAGCGCGAATAAAGCAAATGCAACACTGCGTGCTCGATCCCGCCGATATATTGGTTCACGGGCAGCCAGCGCGCCGCATCTTTGGTGATGCCGTTGGCACCGCCGCCTGATGCATAACAGGCAGGATACCAGCTCGATTCGAAGAACGTATCGAACGTGTCGGTTTCGCGCGCGGCGGGCTTATTGCAGGTGGGGCAATTTACATGCTTCCACGTGGCGTGGTGGGCGAGGGGGTTGCCCGGTTTGTCGAACGTCACATCGTCGGGCAGTGTCACTGGCAGTTGATTATCTGGGACGGGAACGGTGCCACAATCGTTGCAATAAATAATCGGAATCGGGCAGCCCCAATAACGCTGGCGGCTGATGCCCCAATCACGCAAACGGTAGTTGATTTTGCGGCTACCAATGCCACGTTTTTCGATTTCGGCAATGGCTTTTTCTTTGGCTTCATCGACTGTGAGCCCATCGAACAAGGGGGAGTTGATAAGCAACCCTTCGCCGGTAAATGGCAGTGGCTCTGGCTCGCTGGTGCCCACTACTTGGATAATCGGCAGGTTATATTTTGTCGCGAATTCGAAATCGCGCTCGTCATGCGCGGGGCATCCGAACACGGCGCCTGTGCCGTAACCCATCAGCACGAAATTGGCGATGTAGAGCGGATGCTCGGAACCCGTGAAGGGGTTCACGACCTTAAGCCCCGTATCGAAGCCCTGTTTCTCGGCTTTTTCGATAGCTTCTTCGGACGTGCCAAGCGCGCTACATTCTTTGATGAACGCTGCAGCTTCGGGGTTATAATCAATCATGCTCTGCGCGAGTGGGTGCTCGGGTGCGATGGCAACAAAGCTCATGCCATAAAATGTATCGGGGCGCGTGGTGTAGATTTCGATGCTGCTCTCGATGGGGTCTTGGTTGGGCTTGCAGCAGAGCACTTTCAGCGTGACAAGCGCCCCGCTCGATTTACCAATCCAGCGGTCTTGCATAATCCGCACCTTATCAGGCCAGGCGCTGAGCGCCATCAGGCCTTGAAGGAGGTCTTCGGCATAGTCGGTGATTTTCAAAAACCACTGGTTCAGCGTGCGGCGCTCGACGAGTGCACCACTGCGCCAGCCGCGCCCATCAATCACCTGTTCGTTGGCCAGCACCGTGTTATCGACAGGGTCCCAGTTCACCACGGCTTCTTTGCGGTAGGCGATGCCCTTCTTCAAGAATTCGAGAAAAAACCGCTGCTCGTGCTGGTAATATTCGGGCAGGCAGGTGGTTACTTCACGCGACCAATCGTAGCTGAAGCCCATGGATTTCAACTGCTCGCGCATGGTGGCGATGTTTTGCAATGTCCATTTCGCGGGGTGCACATTGCGGGCAATGGCGGCGTTTTCGGCGGGTAAGCCAAATGCATCCCACCCCATGGGGTAAAGGACATTATAGCCCCGCGCACGGCGGAAACGGGCGGTGACATCGCCCAGCGTGTAATTGCGCACATGGCCCATATGGATGTTGCCGCTGGGATAGGGGAACATTTCGAGCACGAAGTAATCGGGCTTTTTGGATTTCTCAGGCGTATTAAATACGCCTGATGTTGCCCATGCCGATTGCCATTTGGCCTCGGCTTCGCGCGCGTTATAGCGCGAGGGAGCTTCGTTCGTACTCGTCATAAAAACCTTAGTATCCGAGTTGTTTTACACGCAGTTCCCGCGCGCGGGTAAGCACCGTATCTTCGAGTTTGCGGCCCAGTTTGCTATCGGCGGCCGCATCCGCCCAATCACCCGCCTTATTTTTGGTTTGGCGGAAGGTGGTGATTTTGAGGCTATCGGCGCGTAATTGGCGATCAAGAATAAGCACATTGACCTTAAAACGCTCGCCGGGTGCTTCCGGGGCCTCGTACCACTCAGTCAGCACCGTGCCGCCGAAAGGATCCGCCGTGGTGATGGGCAGGAAGGAAAGCGTATCGAGCGTCGCGCGCCACAAAAAGCTATTTACACCAAGGGGGTTCTTACCCGCGTCTTTCTCTTTTTCGCTTGCGCCGCCGACGCTGATACCCTCATCCCCCGTGATTTTTCCACGCTCATCCTTGCGGCGGTCTTCCTCGGTTTTTGGGTATTTTTGTTCTTCATCGGCCTTCATGCCGCACGATGGCAGAACGATGAGGAGCGCGCCCAAAATGCACGCGGTACGAATGGTGAGGTGCGTTGGTTTCATGGTAATTCCCTTGGGATGATTTCACGCATCGCACACTAGCGAGCGCCACAGCTTTTGCAAGTGCGGCCTATCATGCCAAACCAAGGGAAATAACAACAACAAAAAAGGGCGGAGATTTCTCTCCGCCCTTCCTCGTTTGTTTTAAGCGTTTTGCTTAGAACGCAACTTGGGTACCAAGAATAACTGCAGTACCTTCGTTGCTGGTAGCACGCGTTGTGCCGTCGAACTCGAAGAACGAGACTTCAGCGTATGGCGTCAGGCCAGCAGCAAGTTTGTAGTCAGCACCGAGAACGATGTTCTGGAAATCGTTATCGCGTGCGTTAGCAGCCGAGTTGAGGCTCGAACCGAGGTAGGTAACCGATGTGCCGATTGGGCCCATGCTGTAACCCAGACCAGCGGTCCAGTAGTCACCTTCTACGCCCGTAAGACCGGAATCATCCCAGCTGCCGTACGAACCAGCGAGGTCGAAACCTTGGAAGCCCAAGATTGCGCCGAGGTTCCATGCGCTGATATCAGCCGTACCGAAGCCAGCTGGACCAGCAGTGCCTTCGCCGTCGCCGAACTCATAGGTACCAGCAGCAGCAAGCTTGATGCCGCTGAAAGTGCCTTCGTAGCCAACGCCCAGATCGAATACATCGCTAACCGATGCCGTATCGCTACGGGTCATCGTTTGGCCACGGTCATCAATTTGTGGGGTGTAGCTTACGCCAGCTTGGAAGCCGGAGAATTTAGGCGTGTAGTACGAAACTTTGGTTGCGTTGTAGGTCGACTCATCGCCGAGGTTCGCGCTGCTTACACGACCATGTTCCGAAACAAGTTTCGACGTGGTGATGAAGTTAGCAGCCGTGTTGCCATCGGTAGCAAAGTAGGTCCATGCACCGTTGATACCACCGGTAGCAGCAGCTACGCTCGAAGCATCGACGCGCATCGTGGAAGCAACCGACTTGTTGCTACCAAGTTCTACGCGACCGAAACCGCTTTCAAGGTAGGTGAAGGTGCGCGAAGCGTTGGTGCCTTGGTTGTTAGCGTCGTTCGTAACGTCTGCTTCCAGATCGATCTCAGCGCCGTAGCCGAGGCCACCAGCGGTTTTACCGTCAACTTTAACGGTGATTTCGTTGTCGTTGCGGAAGCCGTTGCTGCGAGTGCCAGCACCTTGGCCGCCCGACCAACCCGATTGGAAGTCCGAGAAGCCACCCAAGGTTACTTTTGGAGTCTCAGCAGCGTTAGCAGCCGTTGCCAGCAATGCCACAGCGACGAGGCCCGATGTACCAAGAAGAATTTTTTTCATGATCAGTTCCTTCTTTAATGAAAACAAAATGTGAAAGTGAGTTAATCCCACTACCACGCTAATATTGAGCATAGGGCACACAATGTACCCTGCACTCCACGGGGTCATTCATTAGCCAATTGGGGGGTGGACGCAAGTTGCCCCAAGCTTTTTCTTACCCTTTACCCCCCTTTCGCACCCCCCTGTTGCATATTAGCCACAAATCCTTTGGGGGGGTGGTTGGGGCTGGACTTCACTATTAAGGTATTGTATTTCTATAAAACTATGGAAAACAGCCCCCCCCATGGCAGCCTTGCCACACGCCTTGCAGCCTTGCAACAGGGGATGGCGTTGGCGCAGCCTGCTGCTTTAATTGGCGCTGACGCGCCTGATGGGGCCCTTCGCCCCAAAACCCCGCCGCTACGCGGGGCTTCCCTTGGAAGCCTTAGGCATAATCAACCGTTTGGCGACGCCCCCATCCTCATTGGCGCCAGTAAAACCCAGCCTGTTGAAGTGCTTGCAGAGGCTATTGGGGCAGGACTTCGTGATTTTGGTGAAAACAAGGTACAAGAAGCACAAGAAAAATGGCCCGCACTCAGGCAAGCGCACCCTAATTTGAGACTGCACCTCATTGGCCCCCTACAATCGAACAAGGCGGAAGACGCGGTGGCGCTGTTCGATGTGATTCATACCGTCGACCGCATCAAAATTGCCGATGCATTGGCGAAAGCCCACGAAAAGCTGGGTAAACGCCCCATGTTCCTGATTCAGGTGAACACAGGCGAGGAACCACAAAAAGCGGGGGTAGCGCCACGCGCCACGGCAGAGTTACTGGCCCATTGCCGCGCGATTGGCTTGCCTATCTCGGGCTTAATGTGCGTGCCCCCTGAGGGAGAAAACCCCGCGCCGCATTTTGCCCTTCTCCACAAAATGGTCATTACACTGGGTTTGCGGGAATTAAGTATGGGGATGAGCGGTGATTTTGAAACCGCGATTCGCCTTGGCAGCACCATGGTGCGTGTGGGAACAGCGCTGTTTGGAAGTCGCGGTTAAAGCACTTGGCTGCGGCTCACATCTCGCAAATAGGGCAACATTTGAGCCTTACGATAGGAGGAGTGTGCGCTAGCACCGGCCCCATACAAATCCAGAATGGCTTTGTCTTTGGTGCTCAGCGGCGCAGTATCGCTATGGTTCATGGTCGAAGCTGGCACGGCGGGCAGCCCCGCTGCGGGGCTTAGTTCGGCAAGCTCTAAAGGTTCCCCAAGCGCTTCAGGCTCTGCCGCGGCCACCTGTGTTGTAGCGTTATCCTCCGTGATTGCCGCATAGACCGCCATGGCGGGGCTTTTGCCTGCCGCCTCCTCGAAAATGACATTCGCTAGGCTTGCCACAAAGCCAATGGGCCCGCCGAGCAACGTGCCGCCAACCAGCTTCGAGGCGGTTGACGCCTTATGCTCGGTGGCGCTGGCAAACAGATCTGAAATAATGGGGATATGGTTGAGTGGATTAATGGCATCTACCACATCACGGAAGGTGAGGCCATCCTTACCAAAGAAGGTGGAATCACTGCCCTGCGTAGGCTCAGGATGCACATCGATACGGGTTGGTACTTCACGGGTGAAGTAATCGGAACGGGTTTGAGCAATGCGGTCGGATACGGTCATACCCAGCACTAATGCAAGCGCCGTGCCAGCCTGTGGATAACGGCGCTAGGCGCGGACAGCGGCAGCCAAGGCTTCCGTGGATTGCAGCACCTTAGCGGCTTGTTCGCGCTCGGCTTGCGTTTCGGCTGCAGCAAGGGCGGTTTTTGCCGCAATCAACGCTTCTTGCACTTCACTCGTCGAGATTTCGGTGAGATCCTGAACATGGTCCGAAATCACGGTGCATTTCTCAGGCGTCACATCCGCATATCCCGTCGCAGCGAAAAAGCGGCGGCGGATGCCATCGCTCATCGTCACATCGATCACACCGGGGCGCAGCATGGAGAAAAATGCCGCATGGCCCGGAAGCACGCCAAAATCCCCTTCCGCGCCTGGAATCTCGCAGCTTGGGACATGGGCATCAATCACCACTTTCATGGGGCTGATGATCTGGAGGTGAAATGCAGTGGCCATGTTAATTGCTCAATTCTTTCGCTTTTTCGATGGCTTCTTCGATGCCGCCGACGAGGTAGAAGGCCGCTTCGGGAAGGTGGTCATACTCACCCGCTACAATCGCCTTGAAGCTTGCGATGGTGTCTTTCAGCTTCACATACTTACCTGGTTTGCCGGTAAAGATTTCCGCAACGTGGAACGGTTGCGACAGGAAGCGCTGGATTTTGCGAGCGCGGGCGACGATGAGTTTGTCTTCTTCCGACAATTCATCCATGCCGAGGATCGCAATAATATCCTGCAAGGATTTGTAGGTTTGCAATACACGCTGCACATCACGCGCCACTTTGTAGTGCTCCTCACCTACCACCGCCGGCGAAAGCATGCGGCTGGTTGAATCCAGTGGATCCACCGCGGGGTAAATACCCAGTTCCGCAATCTGGCGGCTCAGTACGGTCGTTGCATCAAGGTGCGCGAAGCTGGTTGCTGGCGCAGGATCGGTAAGGTCATCCGCAGGAACGTAAACGGCTTGTACCGAGGTAATCGAGCCCTTCTTCGTCGAGGTAATGCGCTCTTGCAGGTTACCCATTTCGGTAGCGAGCGTTGGCTGGTAACCCACGGCCGATGGAATACGGCCGAGCAGTGCCGATACTTCCGAACCCGCTTGGGTGAAGCGGAAGATGTTGTCGACGAAGAACAGAACGTCTTGGCCTGCTACGTCACGGAAATATTCTGCTTGGGTGAGACCCGTCAGCGCCACGCGTGCACGTGCTCCTGGAGGCTCGTTCATTTGGCCGTACACAAGAGCCACTTTGGATTTGCTTGGATCTTCGAGGTTGATGACGCCCGATTCCATCATCTCGTGGTAGAGGTCGTTACCCTCACGCGTGCGCTCGCCCACGCCGGCGAACACGGAGTAACCACCATGGCCTTTGGCGATGTTGTTGATGAGCTCCATGATGAGTACGGTTTTACCTACACCCGCACCACCGAACAGACCGATTTTACCACCTTTGGCGTATGGCGCTAGAAGGTCGATCACCTTGATACCCGTCTCGAGGATTTCATCGTCGGTCGATTGCTCGGTGAAGGCAGGCGCTTCGGCATGGATGGGGGCGTAGTGTTTCACGTTCACAGGGCCGCGCTCGTCGATTGGCTCACCAATCACGTTCATGATGCGGCCGAGCACTTCGGGGCCCACAGGAACGGAAATAGGTGCGCCGGTATCGACCAGTTGCTGGCCGCGGGCGATACCATCCGTCGAGTCCATCGCAATCGCGCGCACGGAGTTTTCACCCAAATGCTGCGCCACTTCGAACACGAGGCGGCGGCCATCAAGCGTGGCTTCAAGCGCGTTCAAAATCGCGGGCAGTTGCCCCTCGGGGAAGCGCACATCGACCACAGGGCCGATGATTTGGGTGATGCTGCCCGTAGCGGCGGTTTGAACTTTACGTAGTGCTGACATGGTGGTCTCCTTGAATGAATTCTAGAATTTAGCGTCCGCCGTGATCGCGGCCGGCGGGATGATCGGGGGGCGGTAAGCGGGAAGAAATATCGGCCTGCGCTTGTTCCATCGTTTTTCCTACGACGTATTCCGCGCGCGGCAGGAACTCGTGCACGGCAACGTTCATCGGGATTTCATACTCGATGTGGTGCCCATCGCCTTGGCGCCGGACAACACCCGCCTCCGCTGCGTTATCCCATATCTTGGTGCTGAGCCCGCTGATGCGCACCATTTCCGCCGTGGCACGCAAACTGAAATCTTCCCGCCCCACAGGCACCTTCTGTATGCGACCAAGCAAGGAAGCGACGCGGGTTTTAGCTAGGTCGGGAATCGCATGGGTGAAGACATTATCTTGGCCCTTTATAACTTCTGGCCCCACCAATTGGTCTTGCCCGTCAGTAAACAACATTTTGGAGACCCACAGCGCGGTCACATGTTCGTTGTCCGTTTGATTGCCGCGCCTTGCTTCATGAGCGCGGTTCATAGCCTCGTCCCATAGTCGCAGCGTTTGGCCTTCCTGTAGGGGATCGGTCACTAAATAGCCTCCGCGCCAGAGATGATTTCAATCAGCTCTTTGGTGATGTTGGCCTGACGGGTGCGGTTATATTTCAACGTCAGTTTTTTGATCATCTCGCCCGCGTTTTTGGTCGCGTTTTCCATCGCGTTCATTTGCGCACCATAGAAGCCCGCATTGTTATCGAGCAGCGCGGTGAGCAATTGCATGGCAAAATTGCGTGGCAATAAATCGGCCAGAATTTGCTCTTCGCTGGGCTCGTATTCATAGGGCGGCAATGGCTTGCGACGGTCGTTCGCGGGGGCAACAACATTGCGGGCCACGCGGCGGTCGAGCGGCATGAGGGTCTGGAAAGTGGGCACTTGCGAAATGACCGATTTGAATTGGTTGTAGAGCATGGTGATGCGATCGAACCCGCTGGATTGCATCTCCTCAAAAATCTCATCCGCGATGCCTTCAGCCATGCGGTAATTGGTGTTCTTTGCCAACTCAATGCGGCTGCCGATAATAAGGTGCTTGTACTCGTTCAGCCAATCACGCCCTTTGCGGCCGATGCAATAGATTTTGACCGATTTGCCCGCCACCAATTGCTCGCGGATATATTTACGCGCCGCGCGCACGATGGAGGAGTTGAACGCACCCGAAAGGCCGCGATCCGCAGTTACCACAATCAACAGCTCGGTTTTGTCCTGCCCCGTGCCGACCAGTAGTTTCGGCAAATTGGCTTGACCCGATGCCGCCGCCGCAAGGCGCGTCACCATGCCCTCCATGGCCACTGCGTAGGGACGCGCCGCTTCTGCCGCTGCGCGCGCACGCGCCAACTTCGCCGCCGCCACCACCTTCATGGCTTTGGTGATTTTTTGCGTCGACTTCACCGACTTGATGCGGACCTTAAGATCCTTCAACGATGGCATGGCAAGCCCTTAGATGAAACGGTTTTTTACGGTTTGAATCACGTCCTTCAGCTCGCCTTCGCTTGCATCGGTCAGTTTTTCTTCTTTTTTGATGGTGCTGAGCAGCGCATTTTTGGGCCCACGCAATTCACGCAGCAATTCGGCTTCAAAGGCGCCGATTTTGTTCAGCGCGATTTCATCGAGGTAGCCTTTCACGCCCGCGTAAATCACGCAGACTTGCTCTTCCATTTGCAGCGGCGAATATTGCGGCTGCTTGAGAAGTTCCGTCAGACGCGCACCACGCGCGAGGAGGCGCTGGGTGGCCACGTCAAGGTCGGAACCGAACTGGGCGAAGGCTTCCATTTCACGGAACTGCGCGAGGTCGAGCTTAATGGTACCCGCCACTTGTTTCATGGCTTTCACCTGCGCCGACGAACCTACGCGGCTCACCGACAGACCAACGTTTACCGCTGGGCGCACGCCTTTATAGAAGAGCTCGGTCTCGAGGAAGATTTGGCCGTCCGTAATCGAAATCACGTTGGTTGGGATGTAGGCAGATACGTCACCCGCTTGGGTCTCAATCACAGGCAGAGCGGTCATCGAGCCTGCGCCTTTATCATCGCTCATTTTAGCCGCGCGCTCGAGCAGGCGGCTGTGCACGTAGAATACGTCCCCTGGGTAGGCTTCACGTCCTGGTGGGCGGCGCAGGAGGAGCGACATTTGGCGGTAGGCCACGGCTTGTTTCGAGAGATCATCATAAATGATGAGGGCGTGCTGCGCGTTGTCGCGGAAATATTCGCCCATGGCGGCGCCTGCATATGGCGCGAGATATTGCAGCGGTGCTGCTTCCGAAGCGGAGGCGGAAACCACGATGGTGTATTTCATCGCACCTGTTTCTTCGAGCTTTTTCACTACTTGCGCTACGGTCGAGCGCTTTTGGCCAATCGCAACATAGACGCAGAAGAGCTGGCGGGTTTTGTCGCCCGCATCGTGCGCGGCTTTTTGGTTCAAAATGGTATCGATCGCGATCGCGGTTTTGCCGGTTTGGCGGTCACCAATGATCAGCTCGCGCTGGCCACGGCCGATGGGAATCAATGCATCGATGGATTTGATGCCCGTCTGCACTGGCTCGTGCACCGATTTACGGTAAACGATGCCAGGCGCTTTTACTTCCACGCGGCTGCGCTGTTTGGCGTTGATGGGGCCTTTACCATCGATTGGGTTGCCGAGCGCATCGACCACGCGGCCGAGCAGTTCGGGGCCCACGGGCACATCCACAATCGCGCCGGTGCGCTTGACGGACGAGCCTTCTTTCACGCCCGTATCGGAGCCGAAAATTACCACGCCCACCGAGTCTTGCTCGAGGTTGAGGGCCATGCCTTTGAGGCCGCCATCGAACTCGACCATCTCACCCGCTTGAACGTTCTCAAGCCCGTAGATGGTAGCAATACCATCACCGACCGATACGACGCGGCCGACTTCGGCGAGCGATGCGCTATCGCTCAGGCCCGCGATTTGGGCTTTCAAGATGTCCGAAATTTCTGATGGGCGAATTTCCATAGTAGGCTCCTAGTTAATCTTAATGGGTGGGGGCGAGCAGGCGCTCGCGCATGTGGTTGAGTGCGCCACTCAAGGTGGCATCCAAGCGAAGCGAGCCAAGCTCGACCATCAGGCCGCCCAGGACGTTCGCGTCTTCTTTCAGTTTCAAGGTCACTTTTTTGCCGGTCGCCTTGGTAAGCGAGGCAACCAGCTGTTTTTGTGTAGCCGCATTGAGCGCGCGGGCGCTGGTGACGAGTGCCTCAACTTCACCCTGATGGGCAGCGAGCATTTCTTTCAGGCTTTCGGCAATCGCGGGAATCACTTCTGCACGGCCACCTGCAGCGATTGTTTTCACGGCGCGCTGGGTAAGGGCATCACCCTTCACGGCAAGCGCAGCAAGGGTGGCGGCTTTTTGAGCGGGGCTGACGAGTGGGCTTGCCAGAGCATCCGCCAATTCGGCGCTGCCTTGAATGGCCGAGGCTAGCACACCAAACTCACCCACCACAACGGCTTCCTTCTTCGCCTCAACCGCGAGGGCAAAGATGGCCGCCGAATAGCGGCGGGAAATCTGCAGTGCGTCCGTACGATTGATGCTCACCGTGAATCACCTTTGTTATAAGTAGGGCTTTTTCGCGCGCGTATCTATAATGGGCAGGGCGGGGGATGCAAGCGCTTTTTGTAAATCTAGGACGCGCTCGACCAAATCGCGCCTTTAATCTTTTCCACCATGGCCTTGTGCGCCGCGCGCTCCTCGGATGATGGGGGGAAATGGCGAGCGGCGATGGCGGTGTGGCCAGAAAAGGCGAGCGCGGCCTCGTTGGCGGTTGCGCGCGCCTCATCGCTTGTGGCGGCGGGCTTGCCAAGCAAGCTACTTTGGCGGCCACCTTTGAGCTCCAGATAAACATCGGCCAGCAGCTCGGCATCAAGCAGCGCGCCGTGCTTGGTGCGCGCAGAAGTGTCGATGGCGAAACGCTTACAGAGCGCATCGAGGTTGGCGGGCGAACCAGGGAACATTTTGCGGGCGATGAGGACAGTATCCGTAGCGCGGGCAAAATCAATCAGCGGTAAATCAAGTGCATTCAGCTCGGCATTCAAGAATTTCAAATCGAAACTGGCATTATGGATGACCAGCGGCGAATCGCCAATGAACTCCAAAAACGCCCGCGCCACGGTGCGAAAAAGCGGCTTATCCTTCAAAAATTCGGCCGAAAGCCCATGCACATTCTCGGCCTCGCGCGGCATGTCGCGTTCGGGGTTGAGGTAGGTGTGAAAATGATTGCCCGTGCGGATATGGCCGTGCAGTTCCACGCAGCCAATTTCGACAATGCGGTGACCCGAGGCGGGGTCGAGGCCAGTGGTTTCGGTATCTAAAGCTATCTCGCGCATTATAATCCCCACGCATCCATCAGCGCCAACACGTGGCGCCGCGTCGCAGCTTTGCCGATATTAGTCGCGATGACTACATCGCCCGCGCGGTTACGCACATGATCGGGTAATTGGCGGTCGAGCAAGCGCGCCCATTTTTCCTCCGTCATGCCCGCGCGCGCAAAGGCGCGGCGCTTGCGATGGTGGATTGGGGCATGGGCGACGACAACAACATCGCATAAACGATCCGCATCGGTTTCAAATAGCAGCGGAATATCGAGCACCACGGCGCGTAGGCGATTGCGGCGGGCGGCGTCTATCACCGCCATTTCGTGCGCCCGCACGCGGGGATGAATGATGCGCTCGAGAACGCTAAGTGTTACAGGGTTTTTAGAAATTTCGGATGCAAGCGCAGTGCGACTGATGGATGCACCCTCTTTCACATGGGGGAGTGTATCGACAATTTCAGCAATCATATGTTTGTCGTGCCGCATGAGCTGATGCACTAGTTTATCGGCATCGACATGAATAATTCCGCGACCGGAAAACATGCGCGCGATGCTGGACTTGCCGCTAGCGATGCCACCCGTAATGCCGATGACGAGCGGCCTTTTGGCTACCGCCTCCAGATTGTCATTATTATTCTGGCTGTTCATCGCTTGGCTCCAACACATGGACGCGTAGTTCGGGAGTCACTTCGGGCAAAATGCCGTGCCACAGTTCGAAGGCTTTTTGTGCTTGATAGAGCAGCATGCCCAAGCCATCGACGATTTTTAAGCCACGAGCGCGGGCGCTTTTGAGGAGTTCGGTCTCGAGCGGCGCATAGACAATATCATGCACGGCAGCGCTCGCAGGTAACAGTGATACATCGATGGAAAGTTCGGGCTGGCCTTCCATGCCGAGGCTGGTGGTGTTGATGAGAAGCGTCGCCTCGGCCAGCAGATTATTCCGCACCGACCATGGCAGATGCTCGACATGAAATTCATCGGCCAAGCCTTGCGCCTTTTCGCCGCTACGGTTGGTAAGGGTGATATTGCTCGCACCCGCATCCTTGAGCGCTACAATGGCCGCACGGGTGGCACCACCCGCGCCTAGAATAACCACGTTTTTAAGGTAAGGCTTAAGGTCACCAAGTGCTTCCTTCAGGTTGGTGATGAAGCCGTACGCATCGGTATTGCTGCCGATGAATTTGCCGTTTTTATTGATGACCGTATTCACCGCGCCAATGCGCTTGGCGGTATCGTCGACACTATCGAGATATTCGATAACGGCCTGTTTGTGCGGCACCGTTATATTCAGACCAGCCACGTTTTTTTTACGCATATGCAGCATGGTTTGGCGTAGGCGCGCGGGCGCGGTGGTGAACAGTTTATAATCGGCATCGAGCTGATGTTGCGCGATCCAATAGGCTTGGATACACGGGCTTTTGCTGTGCGAAACAGGATAGCCAATAAGGCCGGTGAGCGTGGTCATGGTTACACTTCCTTTGTTTCGCCTACGGGGGCGGCCCGCCGTTTTTCGAGTTGGCGTTGGCGGTATTGAATCATCAGCGTGGCCGTTTCCTCGACCGAGCGGCGGGTGACATCGATCACGGGCCAGCCTTGGCTGCGGAAGAGTTTTTTGGAATCATCAATCTCGGCGCGAACTACTTCTTCGTCCACGTAATCGGTACGCATATCTTGGTTCATGGCGGCAAGGCGTGTGGTACGAATATCAATCAGGCGCTCGCCACTAATAGTAAGGCCTACCATGAGGGGCTGTTTTAAACCGACGATATTTTCAGGTAGCGGCACACCCGGAACAAACGGCACGTTCGCTGCCTTATAACCGCGATAGGCCAAGTAAACACAGGTGGGTGATTTGCTGGTCCGTGAAGGGCCGACGATCACAATATCGGCATTTTCAAGTTCCCATGTTGCTTGGCCGTCATCATGTTCGAGCGCATAATTAATCGCATCAATCCGTGCGAAATAATCTTCGCCCAATTCGTATTGTGCGCCCGTGTGGCCTGTGGCTTCTTGGTCGAGGTAACTAGCCATTTCGCGGATGACATGGCCAAGCACGGGAATACAAGGAAGCCCACGCTTACCGCAGGCTTGGCGCAATGTTTCGCGCAAACTTGCATCGACCAACGTGAACATGACAAGTCCCGGATACATATCCAAATTCGCGATAATCTTTTCGAGTTGGCCTTGCGTGCGCACCAGCGACCAAACATGTTCGATCGCCTCGACATGATCGAACTGCACTAGGCTCGCGCGGGCAACACTCGATACGGTTTCACCCGTGGAATCGGAAACGAGATGCAGGTGAAATTTCTTCATGGGATAAACTGTGGATGGGTGAGCGGTTATCCACCCTATATCGGTGATGAGGCAAAGTTGCTAGTATCCTCTTTCATCTTCCACACCCGCTTATCCACGCTCGGATAAAAATACGCGGTCGGGTGGGGGTGATGTGTATGGCCTGGTTATCATCAGCACTCACACATCGTTGCGTGTAGAGATTACTTGAGTCGCATAGATTCATCCACATCGTTACCCCGAATTACTTCAACCAATTTTATCGTTGGATAAGATGGGGGTGATTCTGTATCAGCCATGAATCCCCACAAGCAGGGTCACCATCTATCTACTACTAATAAAATCTATTATTCTTATTTAGTATTAGAGGGAAAAAGGATAACACCGTTTTTATGACAAACGAACCTTTACTCATTCAGGCATTAAATGGCTCCATTACGGAGCGTGTCCCATTCTGGTTTATGCGACAGGCGGGGAGATTTCTTCCTGAATACCGCGCAGTGCGTGCGACGACCTCAGGCTTTCTCGATTTATGTTTCACGCCTGAAAAAGCGGCAGAAGTAACCTTACAGCCCTTGCGCCGCTTTGGCATGGACGCCGCGATTTTGTTTTCGGATATTCTCGTCATTCCCTACGGGCTGGGTGTTGATGTGCGGTTTGTGGAAGGTGAAGGGCCACGTGTTGGCTTGACCAATACGCAAAAAACTATCGAAGCACTCGACCTTACGACAGTACGAAACAAGCTAGCGCCTGTAGCAGAAACGGTAAAATTGGTAAAAAAAGAATTGCCCGAGGGCGCTGCCCTCATTGGGTTTGCGGGCGCGCCATGGACGGTGGCGTGTTATATGCTGCAAGGCAAATCGGGGAAAGAATTTCAAGATGCGCGGTTATTTGCATTGAGCGAACCAGTCCTTATGCAGCAACTTATCGATACACTTGTAGTGTCGACCGCAGAATATTTATCGATGCAAATTGAAGCAGGCGCACAAGCCATCCAAATTTTTGATAGTTGGGCAGGGCTGTTAACCCCTGCAGAATTTGAAAAATGGGTGACCTTGCCGACCATTAAGCTGGTGCAGCTGATGCGCCAAAAGCACCCGAATGTACCAATTATTGGCTTTGCGAAGGGTGCTGGTTTATCGCTCGCGGATTATGCAAAACGCACGAACGTGAATTGTATTGGTGTCGACCAACACACGCCGATGGCGTTTGCGATTGCATCACGCGCGAATGACCGGCAAGCGGTACAGGGCAACCTCGACCCATTGCTGATTGCGAGCAACAAAGAGGAAGCGGTGCGCGAGACCAAAGCAATTCTCGAAACAATGAAAAAGACGCCAAGCGTCTTTAATTTAGGGCATGGGTTTATCCCGAGCACCCCGATTGAAAACGTGGCCGCTGTGGCCGAAACAGTGAAGGCGTGGCGGCGATGAGCGCGATTTCACCACATAAAAAAACGGCGATCGTGCTCTTCAATCTTGGGGGGCCAGATAATTTAGAAGCAGTGCAGCCGTTTTTATTTAACCTGTTTAACGACCCCGCGATCATTGGCCTGCCCAACCCGTTTCGGCGGATGCTCGCGAAATTGATTTCGACAAAACGCGCGCCCACGGCGAAGCATATTTACGAAGAAATTGGTGGAAAATCGCCGATTCTAGAAAACACCGAAAGCCAAACACAGGCGCTGGAATCAAGCCTTGCGGGCCACGGGCAAGTGAAAGTTTTTGCCGCGATGCGCTATTGGCACCCGCGCGCCGATGAGGTGGTGGCCGAGGTAAAACAATACGCGCCCGATCACATAATTTTGCTGCCGCTCTACCCGCAATTTTCAACGACCACTACAGGGTCGAGCTTCAAAGAATGGGACAAAGTGGCGAAGGCGCAGGGGTTGGATCTGCCCACCAGTAAAGTGTGTTGTTACCCTAGCCACGAATCCTTCGTGAAGGCGCACGCGCAGCTCATTCGCACCTATTACGACGAGGCGGCGCAGTTTGGTAAGCCGCGCATTTTATTCTCGGCACACGGCCTGCCCGAAAAGATTGTCAAACGCGGTGACCCCTACCAAATGCAGGTGGAGTTAGGCACGCAGGCGATTTTAAAAATGCTCGGCGTCGCTGACGCCGATTATGTCAATTGCTACCAAAGCCGCGTGGGCCCGTTGAAGTGGATTGGCCCTGCGACGACCGATGAATTGCTGCGCGCGGGCTACGAGAAAAAACCAGTGGTGCTGGTGCCCATCGCGTTTGTGAGCGAGCATTCGGAAACGTTGGTGGAGCTGGATATTGAATATGCAAAACTGGCGCATGACAGTGGCGTCGACCATTATTACCGCGTGCCGACATTATCGACCCACGCGCAGTTTATTGCGGCGCTTAGCGACATTTGCCTGAAGCAAAAATCCGAAGGCGGCCTTGCGTCCGACACGGGTGCGCGCATTTGTGGGCGCGAATGGAAACAATGCCCCTGTGCCATGAAAGCGAGTGCGTGATGGAATATTATCTGCTGGCCAAAGCGCTCCACATCATCAGTTTCACGGCGTGGATGGCGGGCATGTTTTACCTGCCACGGCTGATGGCTTACCACGCAGGCGCAAAACTACAGAGCAGCGAAAACCTGCTATTCAAGGTGATGGAGCGGCGCTTGCTCAAGGCCATCATGAACCCCGCGATGATTGCGACATGGGTGTTTGGTATTTGGCTGGTTATCATCACGAAATATGGCAGCCCCCAAAACCCAGCCAACTGGTTGATGATTAAGCTGGTGCTGGTGCTTGCCCTTTCGGGGTTACACGGGTTTTTTGCCAGCTGCGTACGCAAATTCGCTAACGATGAGAATGCACGCAGCAGCCGTTTCTATAAGATAATCAATGAGGTGGTGACGGCCATTTTTGTGGGCATTGTGCTGCTGGTGGTGCTGAAATCGTTCTAGAAATTAGTGAAATATTAAACTGTCTGGGCCATACTGGGATGATTAAACGTCAGGAAAAGTACGGTGAATCATGGCAGAACCCGCTCTTGTTAAGTTAGCCAAGCATAATGATGTTGTGGTGATTGCTGACCAAGACCACACGGATGGAAATATTCCGCTTGCGGTGCAAGGCTCGCTTGCGGCGCTACGGCGCGAAGGGGTGCGCCACCTGTTTATCGAACAAGACCCACAAGAGTGGACACCAGAAGCATTGGCCCGCATTGAAAGTGCCAATGGGCGCTTGATTGCGGCGGCCCTTAAACAGGGTATCGAGGTCCATCTGTGCGATGATCGCTCGCGTTACCGCGAGCGCGAGGCGCGGTTCCCCGAAGAGGACAGGTTTGTACTGAAAAACGATCCCTATCGCAATTACCCTGAGACGCTGATTGCAAATGCACCGAATCCCGAAAAAATGCGTGCCTACCTGCAAGAAGAAAACAATAACCGCAACGCAGATATTGTATTTCGTAACCAGCGCATGGTCGAGAATATCGATGTGGTGATGAAGCACCATAGGGGCGAACGTGCCGTGGTGATGCTTGGGGCGGCGCACACAGAAACAAAGGCCGATGTCGATGAAGGTTTGCGCGCGAGCGGGTATCGGGTCGCAACGGCGGAGATAAACTCGCCTGAAACGAGCGGTGCCAATTTGATCCGTCGACAAAGCGTAGAAGATATGCCCGACTTGATCATTAAAGCAGAAACAGGCGAAGCAATCTCCTTTAAGGTTCCGCACACGAACACCATGAAATCGGTGCGAAAACTTCGGTCGGGAGAGGAAATTCCGTGGCAAAATCAGGAGCCCGTGCAAGCGGCACGGGATGCGGCAAAGGGTGTGAATCTGGAGTGGGCAAAAGGCGCGCTAACCGCCCAAGAGGCTCCGCGCAGCGAGGTGGGCCAAATGGCGCCCGCCGCACCCCATAAGGGTGGCGCACCCAAGCGTGACGCCGCTGGGCGTGAGTGAGCCCCAAAACCGCTTGACTTTGTGCACTAAATAGCTAGATTGGGGGTGACTGAGTTCTTCAGTGCGCGCTTCGCACCTTTGCCGTATGCGCCTATTTTTCCCCGCGATTCCAATCGAATCTCCCAAGAAAAATACATTTCCGACTATCCATCCTTACTCGACGAGCCTTTCATGAAACTGCAAGAAATTAAACGCAAGAAACCCAACGAGCTTTTGGCGATGACCGAAGCGGCGGGTATTGAAAACCCAAGCCAAATGCTGAAACAGGAAATGGTATTTGCGTTGCTCAAAAAAGCAGCGGAAGAAGGAACTGAAATTACGGGCGAAGGTGTCATCGAAGTCCTGCAGGATGGCTTTGGCTTTTTGCGTTACCCTGAGGCGAACTACCTTGCGGGCTCGGATGACATTTATGTGCCCACTGCGATTGTCAAAAAACTTGGTCTGCGTACGGGCGATACGGTTGAAGGCGTGCTGCGTGCGCCCAAGGGCGAAGAGCGCTATTTCGCTATTTCGGATGTAAAGAGCGTGAATTATGAGGCGCCAGAAGCGCTTCGCCACCGCCTGAGCTTTGAGAACCTCACGCCGCTCTACCCCGAAGAGCGCCTGAAAATGGAATATCTCGACCCCACGAAGAAAGACGAAATGACCCGCCGCGTGATCGACCTGATTGCGCCGCAGGGCAAGGGGCAGCGCACCCTGATTGTGGCGCCGCCACGCACGGGTAAAACGGTGGTGATGCAAAATATCGCCCACGCGATCACGACCAATCACCCCGAGTGCTACCTCATTGTGTTGCTTGTTGATGAGCGCCCCGAGGAAGTGACCGACATGGCACGCAGCGTGAAGGGCGAAGTGGTATCGAGCACCTTCGATGAGCCCGCTAATCGCCACGTGCAACTGGCCGAAATGGTCATCGAAAAAGCGAAGCGCCTAGTGGAGCACAAGAAGGATGTGGTGATTCTGCTCGACTCCATCACCCGACTGGGTCGGGCTTA
This sequence comes from Pseudomonadota bacterium, assembly GCA_963205305.1. Taxonomy (GTDB): domain Bacteria; phylum Pseudomonadota; class Alphaproteobacteria; order Rickettsiales; family UBA3002; genus QFOX01. The sequence goes on from CAUJIC010000050.1 coordinate 26,307, forward strand.
CAACACGGTCGTTCCATCATCCGGTAAAGTACTCACCGGTGGTGTGGACGCGAACGCATTGCAGCGCCCTAAACGCTTCTTTGGTGCTGCGCGTAATATCGAGTTTGGCGGCAGCCTTACCATCATCGCCACCGCGTTGATCGAGACGGGTTCGCGTATGGATGAAGTGATCTTCGAGGAATTCAAAGGTACGGGTAACAGCGAGCTGGTGCTCGACCGCAAACTTTCCGACAAGCGCATTTTCCCTGCGATGGATATTACCAAGTCCGGTACGCGTAAGGAAGATTTGCTCTACGAAAAAGGCGACCTCGCGAAAGTGTGGATGCTGCGTAAAATCCTCAACCCGATGGGCGCGATGGATGCGATGGAGTTCTTGCTCGATAAACTCAAAGATACGAAGAGCAATGATGAATTCTTTAGTAAGATGAATAAGTGATGGTAAGCCTTAGCGCCTATGGCGCTTAGGCTCCCCTCATCCCCGCGAAGGCGGGGATCCATCTAAAAGTGGAGAAAGTCATGACCGAAGTAAGCCAAGAGATTCGTGAACAAATTAAGCAAAGCGCTAAAGATGGCGACTTGAAGCGGTTAAAGGCGCTGGCCAATCAGTTTCCCGAGAGTTTTACAGGCTTCAGCAACGCGCCGCCAAAAGACAATCTTGTCGATTTGGCGTGGAATAGAAAGAAGCATGATGTTTTAATATGGCTTGTGGTGGAGAAGGGGCTGGAGGCTAGTGAGCGCCTTTCGACGAACAGGGGAGAGATTGATTATAATTTTGATGACCCCGAAGAGCGCTACCACAAAACAGCGGAAGTGCTGGTGGCGGCTATTTTCAATAAAGACAAAACAAGTGGCGGAGATTGTCGTAGCGTGATGTATTGGGCGGAAAGAGAAATCCCAGATATTGTTGCGCTGAGAAGACAATCAGTATCAGGTGTTAATCCGCAATTTATACAACAGACTCAGTCTGGCAATTTTAGAAAATTTGTTGCCCGAATGGCTTCGGATAGTAGAGTCGAGAATATTGGAACTGCGCATTCGGCGGAAATGTTTAAGGCGCTCCACGCTAATATCAACCAGATTGAACAAGAACTTAAAGGCGTGCAAATCGAAATAAATGAATGGGCAAAGCCTGATGCAGGGCGAAGCCCGAGCTAACATATGGAGACCCTCATGTTTCTCTACCCCGCCCTTATCACTGCTCTTGCCATGCTGCTGTTTGCCGTGGTCACCCAGCGAGTGGGAGCGGCGCGTGCGCGTTATAAGGTGGCGCCGCCCACGGTTGCGGGGCACCCTGATTTCGAGCGCTATTTCCGTGTGCAACAAAACACGGTGGAGCAACTGGTACTGTTCCTGCCCTCGCTATGGTTGTTTGCAGCTTATGTTTCGCCTGAGTGGGCAGGGGCAATAGGCGGGGTATGGCTGGTGGGGCGCGTGCTGTATGCGCTGGGCTATTACCGCGAAGCCAAAAAACGCATGGTCGGGTTTATCATCGGTATGGCCACCAGCGGCGTATTGTTGCTGGGCGCGCTTATTGGCATTGGCGCCCAAATCATCTAGCCAACTTTAACCCTTTCCTAACCTTTGTGCTGTATTCATGACAGCCCAAGCGAAAATGCATCTGTGGCGTGGGGCGCAAATCGAAGGGGTTGCGCGCAGCATCGCTTCATGCTTAAACGCGGCACAGGCTGTTTTTCATTCTTCGATTTTTCATCAGGAGACTCTCATGGCAACACGGAAAAAAATTGGTTTAGTCGGCGCAGGTAACATTGGCGGCACCTTGGCGCACTTGGCCGTAAACAAACAACTGGGCGATGTGGTGCTGTTCGATGTGGTGGAAGGTTTGCCACAAGGCAAAGCGCTCGATATTGCACAAGCCTGCGCCGTTGAGGGCGTGGATGTGAACATCAAAGGCACGAACGATTATAAAGACCTCGAAGGTGCGGATGTGGTGATTGTAACCGCAGGCATTGCCCGCAAGCCTGGTATGAGCCGCGATGACCTTGTGGCCACCAACACCGGCATTGTCAGCACCGTTGCCGAGAACCTCAAAAAATTCTGCCCCAATGCATTTGTGATCGTGATCACCAACCCGCTGGATGCGATGGTGTGGGTGATGCAGCAAAAAACGGGCTTCAAGCCCAACAAAGTGGTGGGTATGGCGGGCGTGCTGGATTCGGCACGTTTCAGCTACTTCCTCGCCGAAGCGCTCAAGACTTCGCAAAAAGACATCACCACCTTCGTGCTCGGTGGCCATGGCGATACCATGGTGCCGATGGTTTCCTACTCCACGGTGGCGGGCATTCCGCTGCCCGATATGGTGAAAATGGGCTACATCAAGCAAGACGCGCTCGATAAAATGGTGCAGCGTACGCGTGATGGCGGGGCCGAGATTGTTGGCCTGCTCAAAACCGGTTCGGCGTTCTATGCGCCTGCGGCCAGCGCCATCAAAATGGCACAAAGCTACCTGCGCGATGAAAAACAACTGCTGCCATGCGCTGCTTACCTGAATGGCGAATATGGCCAAAAGGATATCTATGTTGGCGTGCCATGCATCATCGGTGCCAATGGCGTGGAGAAAATTGTTGAAATTGCGCTGCCTGCCGAGCAACAAAAACAGTTCGAACATTCGGTGGCTGCGGTGCGCGAGCTGGTAGCAAGCACAAAGTTGGATAAAGCGGCGGCGTAAGCATGAATGAAAAAGAGGCTACCGCACTTTTCTATAGCATGAAGAAAAGTGATGCGTATGCTGGGCGCCAATTTAACAATACGGGTGTTTTTGATGGTAAGCCAACCCTCGGCATATATTTGTATGTGCAGAGCAGTAAAGAGAATAAGCATATAGCGGTTGCACTAGAGAGGGCTAAATTGCGTGAATTCGCACAGCATATTCTGGATAGGCAATTGGAAGATGAAGAAATAGAGATTCGTTGGTTGAAGATTTCGGGTCCGAATAAAAAACCTTCTGGTGGCGAGCGTGGCAGATAATTTAAAAATTGGAGTAGAACAATGAACATTCATGAGTATCAGGCTAAATCGGTATTGGCCAAATTTGGTGTGGCTGTGCCACGTGGCGGCGTTGCCTACACGCCTGCCGAGGCCGAGCAAGTTGCCCAGTCGTTGGGCGGAGCGCTGTGGGTGGTGAAAGCACAAATCCATGCGGGTGGCCGCGGCAAAGCGGGCGGCGTGAAGCTGGCCAAAAGCCTCGATGAAGTGAAGCGCCTGACGCAAGAAATGCTGGGCATGGTGCTGGTGACCCACCAAACGGGCCCCGAGGGTAAAGAAGTGAAACGCGTGTACATTGAGGAAGGTTCCGACATTGGTTCGGAGCTGTATCTCTCGGTGGTGCTCGATCGCCAATATAGCGCAATTACGTTCATCGGCTGCAAAGATGGTGGCGTGGACATTGAAGAAGTGGCGCACAAAACGCCCGAGCGTATCATCACCGTGCCTGTCGACCCAGCAGCGGGTATTCAACCACATCACGCGCGCAGCCTTGCGTTTGGTATGCAGATTCCTGCGGAACTGCATGGCGATTTCCAGAAAATGGTGTTCGGCTTTTATGAAGCATTCTTGAAAACGGATGCAAGCCAAGTGGAAATTAACCCACTCGTGATCACCAAACAAAACAAGCTCATTGCGCTCGATGCGAAATTCAACTTCGACGATAACGCTCTGTTCCGTCAGCCCGAAATTGCCGAAATGCGCGACGAAAGCGAAGAAGACCCGCTCGAGCTGCAAGCCGCGAAATTCGGCCTTTCCTACGTCAAAATGGACGGCAACATTGGCTGCATGGTGAACGGTGCTGGCCTTGCGATGGCGACGATGGACATCATCAAACTCTATGGTGGCGAACCCGCAAACTTCCTCGATGTGGGCGGCGGCGCAAACAAAGAAAAAGTGACGGAAGCGTTCAAACTGATTCTCTCCGACCCGAACGTCGAGGGCATCCTCGTCAACATTTTCGGTGGCATCATGCGTTGCGATATCATTGCCGAGGGCGTGATTGCTGCGGCGCGTGAAGTCAGCCTAAGCGTGCCGCTCGTGGTGCGCTTGGCGGGCACCAACGTGGAGCTAGGCAAGAAAATGCTGGCCACCAGCGGCCTGCCTATTTTGGCGGCCGATGACCTCGCCGATGCCGCGGACAAGATTACGTCCTCCGTTAAGAAACAAGCAGCGTAGGAGCAACGCACATGTCGATTCTCATCAATAAAAATACCAAAGTTATTTGCCAAGGCTTCACCGGCCGCGAGGGCACCTATCACAGTGAGCAGGCGATTGCCTACGGCACCAAAATGGTTGGTGGCGTGACCCCCGGTAAGGGTGGCAGCAAACACCTTGAACTGCCTGTGTTCAACACCGTGCACGAAGCGGTGGCCAAAACGGGCGCGAATGCGAGCGTGATTTATGTGCCGCCACGTTTCGCGGCGGATGCGATTTTGGAAGCGATCGATGCCAAAATCGAGCTCGCGATTTGTATCACCGAGGGCATTCCCGTGCTTGATATGGTGAAGGTGAAGCGCGCGCTATGCGGCAGCAAAACCCGCCTGATTGGGCCAAACTGCCCTGGCGTTATCACGCCAGAAGAATGCAAAATCGGCATCATGCCTGGCCATATCCACAAAAAAGGCCGCATCGGCATTCTCAGCCGTTCGGGCACGCTGACCTATGAAGCGGTTGGCCAAACCACCGCGGTGGGCCTTGGGCAATCGAGCTGCGTGGGCATTGGCGGCGACCCCGTGAATGGCACCAACCATATGGATGTGCTCGAGATGTTCCTCGCGGATGACGAGACGGATGCCATTATCATGATCGGTGAAATCGGCGGCGATGCCGAGGAGCAAGCGTCGGAATTCCTCAAAAAATCGAAAGTGAAAAAGCCAGTGGTGGGCTTCATCGCTGGCCGTACGGCGCCTCCAGGACGCCGCATGGGCCATGCGGGCGCGATTGTCTCGGGCGGCAAAGGCGGCGCCGAGGACAAAATGGAAGCCATGAAATCCGCAGGCATCAAAGTGTGCGATAACCCAGGGCATATGGGCCGCACGATGAAAGAGCTGCTCGGGAAATAACCCCTGTCTGGGTGAAAATGGCGATGTGCGTCGTCATGTCCGTGCTCGGATGTTCATGTAGCGCCGCTACACTGGAACACCCTGCGCGCGGCCACTCCTAGCATATCATCCATTTTGACCCAGACCCTTGCTGTGCATACCGTCACTTAGCGAGGAACAAAATTGAAAGCGCTCCTGTGTTTGAAAGCAATGCGCCCGCGAATGGCACACCGCTAAATATTACTTTTGCTTAAGCAAAAAACCGCACAATCCACTTGCCTTGCGGCTGCTTCACGCCTAGAAACCGTGACAAAGTAACACGCACGGGTGACGGATTTCTATGGCACAGGATTCTCTCGAAAATTCCTTCCTTTACGGCGCGAACGCCGTCTTTATCGAAGAATTATATCAGCGTTATCTGAAGAGCCCTACGAGCGTCGATGCGAGCTGGCAGCGTTTTTTCGCGAGCCTTGGGGATGCACCCGTAGCCAAGCGTAGCTGGGACCAAGCACCAAGCGCCGTGATTGGTCAGCCCGACCCAGACGCGCCCGCCGCACCGAAAGCCGATGCCAAAAGCGGTGCAAAA
>CAUJIC010000051.1 GCA_963205305.1 Pseudomonadota bacterium
CATTCCCCTACTCGGCAAACGCGTACGCATCAAGCACGACCCTGACCTGCGCCGCAGCTGGGTGATTCGCGATGATATTCTCTACGTCTCGGGCCCACGCGAAGAATTCCCCGAGCGCGTGACCGCCGCCTTGAGAAAAATTGCGAGCCAAACCCTAAGTGCATTATCGGTGCGCTACGCAGTGCAAATTGGCCGCCGCCTCAACCGCGTGACGGTGCGCGATACGCGTAGCCGCTGGGGCAGCTGTTCTTCCACCGCGCGCTTGTCGTTCTCCTACCGCCTCATCTTCGCACCGAAGGAAGTGATGGAGTATGTGGTGGCACACGAAGTCGCACATTTGCGCCACATGAACCACTCCGCCGCTTTCTGGAATTGTGTCGAGAGCATTTGCCCCGATTACGAAGCCGCCAAAGACTGGCTCAAGCTGCACGGGAAAGATCTGTATCGGTTTAATGCGTAGCGGAAGCTATGGCCGAGCAGTTCCGAACACACTAGGTAGCCTTTCGGGGAGCCTAATAAACAAATCCATGCTTGCAAGCGGCTAAGCGACATTGCCGCTAATTAGGATACTTATACTCGACCTTACCCTTCTCAGGGTTCTCGGGAACTTTCTTTGAGAGCTTCTCCCAGAATTGCGGGCTCAGTACTTCTTCACCTTCTGCAGATGGCGCAGGTTCCGATGCTGTAGCAGCAGGCTCACCTGCCTCGTCGGGTGCTGGGGTCGGCCCTCCAAATGGCACAGAGTTAGAAGCTGGTGCATCTGCCGGCAAGTCTGCTTCTGTAAGCGGTGCAGTGGGGTCACGTGCGTCCGAAGGAACATCGCTCGTGCCTAACAACCATGGCAGAAATTCTTGTGCTTCACCCGCACTGGTCGGAATGGATTTGGCTGGCACACCCTGCATCGCCAGTGTCATGAAGTCGTGCCAGATCAGCGCAGGCAGATTACCGCCAGTGACACCGCGCGCCATCGGCTTGTTGTTATCGTTGCCGACCCACACACCCGTCACAAGCTGCCCAGTAAAGCCCACGAACCATGCATCCTTATAGTCGGACGTGGTCCCGGTCTTGCCCGCAACCTGACGGCCCGCCAAGCCTGCGCGCGTGCCAGTGCCACAGCACACAACATTCGTGAGCATATAGTTCATCTGTTGTACCGTGCTAACCGCGAGCACCTGCTCGGGCGTCGGTTCGGCACGCTTGTAAATCTCCTTGCCCTCGCGCGTCTTGATGCTGAGGATGCCATAGGGCACGACTTTTACGCCGTTGTTGGGTAGGTGCGCGAACGCACCTGTCATCTCAAGAAGGGTCGCCTCGCCAGAGCCGAGTGCGATGGACGCAACACGCGGTACATCGGGCACACCTAAACGGTTCGCCATCTCCGCGACTTTCGACACGCCCGCATATTGCGTTAGGCGCACCGCGACCGTATTAAGCGAGTAGCGTAACGCCTCCACCATCGGCACTTGACCGCGATACCCCGCATCGTAGTTTTGCGGTCTCCATACTTTGTTGCCCACTTGCAGCGTGATCTCCGAATCTTCGACCACCGATTGCGGCGAAAGACCGGCCTCGAGCGCAGCCAGATAAACGAATAGCTTAAAGGTCGATCCCGGCTGGCGCTTCGCCTGCGCTGCACGGTTATACTGGCTCTCGGCATAATCGACACCACCGACGAGCGCCTGCACTGCTCCATCAGGCTTCATGGCCACCAATGCGCCTTGGCTTACTTTCTTCTTCGCACCCTGCGTGCTGACGATGTTCTGAATGGTATCCTGAGCCAGCGTTTGCAGCTTGGTGTCGATGGTAACCGTTACCACCATATCGCCATCGAACTGGCCGATGACATTCGGAATTTCATCCACAATCCAGTCCGTGAAATAGCGTACATCGCCACCTTCAACTTGGTGGGCTGGGGCTTTTGCATCGCTAGCCATGGCGGTGGCCACTTCCTTTTCTTTCAGGAACCCTGCATCCACCATGTTCATAAGCACTTGGCGCACGCGTCCCTTCGAGCGCTCGCTGTTGGCAGTAGGTGAATAGCGCGAGGGTGCTTTCAGCAAGCCTGCCATCATGGCTGATTCGTAAAGCGTCAATTCTTTTGCGCTCTTGTTATAATAACGGTGCGACGCTGCATCGACCCCAAACGCACCCGAACCAAGATACACACGGTTTAGGTAAATCGCCATGATCTCTTTTTTGGTAAATCGTGCCTCGAGCCAGAAAGCGAGCATCGCCTCTTGAATTTTGCGGCTTAAGGTTCGCTCGGGCGTGAGGAACACGTTTTTTGCCACTTGCTGCGTAATCGTCGAGCCACCCTGCACCATTCTTCCATGCACAATATTCGTGAACATTGCGCGGGCAATGCCATAAAAATCCAGCCCGCCATGCTCGAAAAAGCGGCGGTCTTCCGTAGCAATCACCGCATGAATAAGCGGCTTAGGTAAGGCATCATAGGGAATATAGGTGCCATACACATCGCCATAATTAGCCAGCACTTTGCCATCCGTAGTTTCGATGGTAATGCCTTGCTGTTTTTTAATCGTGTTAATATCGCGAATATCAGGCAGTTGCGCGGCAAAATACACCAGCGCTAACCCAAGCATAATAAAGCCAGCCATGATGATCCGCACCACGGCGCCCCACCAGCGCTGGCGCATTAACCACTCACGGAAGCGCCCTGCACGCCTACGCCGCGTGCCACTATATCTAGGATTCGAGCGATAGCTTACATTACGCGAACCACTACTGGCTTTACGTCTGGGCTTGCCCGATGTTCTCTTTTTATCGCTCATCGCGCGGCTTGATACCCTATTTTTCTGCTCTGTCATACGAAAAAATCAACACATCGAGTCCCTTGCCACCACCTGCGAACCTGCTATGCACACAATCATGGATGAAAAACACTACCACCCCGTTGCCAATGCAACCTTAATGCATATCTACGACCAGCTCGAAGACGCCTTCGAGGCGGCTAAGCTCGATGACCTTGATTTGCAAGGTGGCATCCTTACGATTGCTGCGCGCAGTGGACGTACCTACTTGCTTACCAAACACGCACCCAGCCTACAGATTTGGTATGCATCGCCCATCCTTGGTGGCTTACATTTCAGTTACAACGAGCATGCCCAATGCTGGGCTTTGCCCGATAACCGCACCCTCTACGATGTGCTACGCGCCGAACTGAAAAACGAGAATGTCGAGGTGGGTTTATGAGCCAAGCCAAAGATAATTTACCACCCAAAGGCAAACTCACCTCGCTACGCTATTTGCTGCGTTACATGCTACCCTATAAGCGCCAGGCGGTTGGCGCTTTGGTTGCTCTGGTATTCACCTCGGGCGGCGTGCTTAGTATGGGCTCGGCACTGCGCCACCTGATTGACCAAGGCATCGCCAAAGGCGACCAACATCTCCTCGGCCAAGGCTACCTCATTTTACTTGCCGTGGTTGTCGCACTTGCCATTGGCACCTACACCCGCTACCTGCTGGTTTCGTGGGTTGGCGAGCGCGTGGTGGCCGATATTCGGCGCGATGTATTTGCCAAAGTCCTCTCCATGCACACGGCGTATTTTGAATCATCCCGTACGGGGGATCTCATTTCGCGCATCACCACCGATACCACGCTGCTACAAACGGTGGTCGGCTCCTCAGTCTCTATCTTTCTACGCAATACGTTGCTGTTCGTTGGTGGGTTCACCATGCTGCTCATCACCAGCGTCAAACTGTCGGAATATTTGCTGCTGATGTTGCCCCTCATCTTGCTGCCGATTATCACCATTGGCCGCCGCGTGCGTGCCTTGTCGCGCGCCACACAAAACAAAGTCGGCGATATTTCTGCCCATGCCGAGGAGACCATCTCCGCCATTCGCACCATTCACGCGATGGCACTCGAGGATGCGGAGAATGACCGTTTCGGTAGGCTTATTGATGATAGCGTCGCCACGGCCCTCTCACGTATCCGCATGCGTGCCATGCTCACGGGCATTGTCATCTGCCTCATTTTCGGTGCGATTGTCACTGTGCTCTATATCGGCGGGCAGGATGTGATTGCAGGCCGCATCAGCGCGGGCGATCTATCCGCGTTCATTTTCTATTCTGTGGTGGTGGCCGGTGCCTTGGGTGCGCTGAGCGAAGTGGTGGGTGAAATGCAACGTGCGGCTGGCGCCACCGAACGCTTGATGGAAATGATGCAGCTTGTCGCTGAAATCAAGGCTCCTGCCGAACCCTACCATTTCACCAAAACACCCGAAGGCCGTTTATCGTTCGAGCATGTCACGTTCCACTACCCCTCGCGCCCCGAACAAGCCTCGCTCTCGAACGTTTCGTTCCGCGTCGAACCCGGGGAAACGGTTGCTATCGTTGGCCCATCGGGCGCAGGAAAAACTACAATCTACCAGCTGCTGCTGCGCTTCTATGATCCGCAATTTGGCCTTATCCGCGTCGATGGGCACGATGTGCGTACGCTGGAGCCGCGCGAATGGCGAAGCCATATTGGCCTTGTGCCGCAAGACCCCGTGATCTTCTCCACCACCGCGTGGGAAAATATCCGTATCGGTAAGCCCGATGCGACGGATGAAGAAGTGCGCGAAGCAGCGCGCGCCGCCGCCGCGCTCGATTTCCTCGAGGAACTTCCCGATGGCCTCGATACCTATTTGGGTGAAAAAGGCGTGCGACTTTCGGGTGGCCAGCGTCAGCGCGTCGCCATTGCACGCGCCATCGTGCGCAACCCTGCGGTGTTATTGCTCGATGAAGCCACATCCGCGCTCGATGCTGAAAACGAAACCGCCATCCAAGCCGCGCTCGATGGTATCATGCGCGAGCGCACCACCCTCGTCATCGCCCACCGCCTTGCCACCGTGGTGAAGGCCGACCGCATCATTGTCCTCAACGATGGGAAAATCGAAGCTAGCGGCACGCACCAACAATTGCTCGATACCAATCCGCTTTATAAACGCCTCGCCGAGTTACAGTTCAGCGAATAGTTATGACCGCCACCATCATACCCTTCATGCCCGAGCATGCCCCTATCTTTGATCGCCTCAACCGCGCATGGATTGAGGAGCTATTCGTCATCGAGCCTAGCGACGACAAGGTGCTACTTAACCCGCAGCATCATATTATCGATACAGGTGGTGAAATTTGGTTTGCAGCATGGGAAGGTGAAATTGTGGCGACTTACGCGCTGATGCCTGAATCACTCGGTATCTATGAATTTGCTAAACTGGGTGTCGATAAAAACGCGCGCGGGCGTGGCCTTGCCCGAACCCTGCTGCGCCACTCCAAAGAGCGCGCACGCGCCAACGGCGCGCACACCCTACGCATACTCACCAATTCGCAACTGGTTGCCGCCAACACGCTTTATCGCAGCGAAGGCTTCATCGAAGTACCACTCAGCGACGAACAGCGAGCACGTTATGACCGCGTAGATATCTTGTACGATTTTGCACTCTAAAAAACTGGACTTGCACATGCCTGGATGATCATAGGGATCATCAGCAAGCCCTCAATCCAAACCCTTTACTTTACAAACACGTCCGCGCGGTCGGCATTGCCATCAGCCTTGTTACCCATCGCCTGCGTGCTGATGCTCTGGGCATCCACGCCCTTCGAAATCAGGTGGGCGCGGATTTGCAATGCACGTGCGAGCGAGGTGCGCTTAGCAACCGATGTTTCCTCGGCTGTACCCGAAGCATACGCCACCACACGCACGGTGCCTTTGGATTGCTTAACTTTGTCGGCTACAGTATCGAGCGTTGCCTTCTCGGCATTGCTCAAATCACTCTTACCTTTTTCGTAGCTAACCGAACGCGATAGTGTCTCGCCCGCGTTTGCCACTGGTTTGGTTTCAGTAATGGGAGGAAGAACAGGTTTCGCTAAATCATCTTTTGAAGTTTTAGATGCTTCCTTTGGTACTTCAAGTTTTGCAGCGGGTAATTCAGGCAGCTCAGGCGCGCTAGCATCAGACTTCATGGGAGGCAACGGCAAGGGCGGCAAGCCCGAAGGAGGGGCCGCTTTTACAGGTGCTAGCTCTGAATTTACTGGCTCCATAGGCTTGGCAGGTGGCAATTCAGGTAACTTCGCCTCTTTCTTCGCTGGCTCCATTTTCGCTTCCGCAGGTTTCGGCGGTTCTAACTTCTCAACTGGTTTTGCTACTTCTGGCTTTACTGCCGGCGCTTTCACCTCTGCTGGTTTAGCCGCCTCAGGTTTTAAAACGGACTTAGCAGGCATGGGTTTCACTTCAGGCAGCGGCATTGGTGGTAACGCATTCGTCACTTTCGGTGCAGCGGCGCCCGTCGGCAATTTGGGTACTACTGGTGCGGGCGCTTCTTGGCCAAGTGGCTTCGATTGAATCCCATCGGCAGGTTGCAAAATATCGGCCGAGCTACGCTTCGTGTCGCCAATAATTGCATCGAGCGCTGGCAGAGCTGGCTTTGCAGGCGCCTTTAATTCGTTCGCAGAGGGTAATTTGGGCAACGTAGGTGCCGCATCTGTTTTCTTCGCGGGCTCTGACGCTTTCACAGGCTCTGGAACTTTTACGGGTTCAGCTGGTTTTGCCGATGGCAACTCAGGTAGCTTCGCGTCTTTCTTCGCGGGCTCTACAGCTTTAACGGGCTCAGCCTTCTTCGCCACGTCCTCTGGTTTTACCACAGGCAGCTCAGGCATTGGGGGTGCATCCACTTCCTTCGATTTTGGCAGTGGTAATTCTGGCAATGCGGTAGCTTTTTTCTCGGCAGATGTTTGCGAAACAGGAGGCTTCGGCAATTCAGGCGACTTGGGCGCGGCACCCTCTTTCGCGTTCATTTTTGGCAATGGCGCAATCTCAGATTTTTGCAGCGTAATGGGTTGTTTCTCTGCCGCAACTGGAGGCTCTGGAAGTTTTTCAGGCTCAGCAGGTTTGGCAGGTAACTCTGCAGGCGGTAACTTTTCTGGCAGCGCAACTTTTGCTTCTGGGGCTTTGTCGGGCAAGGTTGGCGCCACAATGGGCTTCGTCGCTTCTTTCGGTGCAGCTAGCGGAGGCATTGGCATCGGCAACACAGGCGGCTGAGGCAACACAACAGGTGCTTCTTTCTTCGCTGGTTCCACCGCTTTCACAGGCTCTGGAAGTTTAGCTGGCTCTACAAGTTTGGTGGGCGGCAATTCAGGAAGCTTGGCATCTTTCTTCACTGGCTCCGCCGCTTTCACGGGCTCTGGAAGTTTAGCTGGCTCCGCAAGTTTGGTGGGCGGTAATTCAGGCAGCGCCTCGAACTTAGCGGGACCTTTCACCTCTTTTGCAGGGGCAGCTTCTGCCTTGGGTTTATCCTCAGGCGCTTTGTTGATGATTTTTTTTACATCACTAATCACGCCCTGCTGCTTGGGCTCTGCGTTAAAGGTTTTCTCTAAACGATCCTTGACCGATGGTGGCAATTCAGGCTGCGCGGCGGGCACAGGTATCATCATTGGCGCGGTTGAAATAGCAGGTTCCACTGCGGGCTTAGCCGCCTTAGTTTCCTTAGCTGTTTCCTTCGTGAGCTTCTCCTTCGCCGCCTTCACGGGTTTTTCTGGCGCGGCAACCTCAGGCAGTGGCGCGATGGATGCTGGCACACCGTGCGGCACAGGTTTCGCCTGAAGTTTTTCAGTTTTTGTGGGTGCCGTTATTTCGCTCGGTTGTTTCTCTGGCGATGGTGGTGCCACCTCTGGCAACGGCGCCATGATGGGCGATGTTTTCGCCGATCCGTTCGCGCCAATCAGCGGAATCGAAATCGATGCCCCAGGCTTCAACCCTTCCGATGGTGCGGATTTAACTTCCGTCTTCGCAGCAGGAACTGGCACAGGTGCCGCTTTCACTGCGGGCACTTCAACTGGTTTTGCTACAGGTTTCTCTGGCATCACAGCAGGCGCAGGCACGGCTACAGGGGCCGCAATCGAAGGCAATGGCGCGGGCACAAAGGGCTCTACCGCTGGCTTTATTTCGACAGGCTTTTGTTCAATCTTCTGGTTTTCAATCGGTATCGCACGTGGCACGGGCAATGGCGCAGGCATCACCATCGGCGCAGGTGCGGGCGCTGGTTTAACAACAGGCAATGGTTCCAATGCTCGCGGAGTAATCACCACGGGTGTTGGCGCGGGTGCAGTCGTCACAGGTGGCGTGGGTAACGGCTGGATAACCGCAGGCGTTGGCGCTGCAACTACGGGTGCTGGTGGCACAGGTTGCGCTTTCAGTGGCTGCGGCGCAGCAGGCAACGGCGCGGGCGCAGGTGGTATGATAATGGGTGCTGCAGGCGCCGCTGTGGGCGCAGGCGCAACTGGCGCCTCGATAGGCTTCATCACAGGCGGCAGCGTTTTGATAACTTTGGGCGCAGGCTCAGGCTTCACGGGCTGCTCGACCACCAGCGAATCGCGCAAGGTGCGTAACGCGCCCAGATTGACTTCCACGCTTGGCTTTTCGGGTATTAAATCACGTGCCATGGCGGCGGGTGCGCTCATTGCCCACACGAAGCTACACACCCCGCAAAGCAGCATGTTACGTCTGGTTTTCAGGGAAAAAACAGTAAAATGGGGCATAGTGCGATGCGCTTGTTTTTGATGTTTTTGTCGAAGGTGTCTGGTTGTAGCAAAGCCACCCGCCCACTGGCAAGCACGATTATAAAAAGATGGCGCTTGCACCCGCACCGCCTTTCTTCTAGGTTCCCGCGCTATGTCACAATCTGCCCTGCTCACTGTTATGATTGCCGCCGTCCGCAAAGCCGCTAAGGGCGTCGTGCGCGACTTTGGCGAAATCGATAAATTGCAAATCAGCAAAAAAGGTGCCGCGAATTTCGTCACCAACGCCGATTTGCGTACCGATAAAATCCTCATCGAGGAATTGCAAAAGGCGCGCCCCAAGTTCAGCTTCCTGACAGAAGAATCGGGCGTCATCGCGGGGGCGGATAAAAAACACCGCTTCGTGATCGACCCGATTGATGGCACCACCAACTTCATCCACGCCATTGCCTACATCTCCATTTCCGTGGCTGCACAAAAAATGAACGATAAGGGCGAGTGGGAGACCATCGCAGGCGTGGTGTATGACCCCATCCACGACGAAATGTTCACCGCCGAAGCGAAGCAAGGCGCCTACCTTAACGGCGCACGCATCCGCGCCAGCACCCGCCGCGAGGATTTGTTACTTTCCACCACCGCGCCGCGCAAAACCCGCGCAGGCTACGAGGAAACACTGGCCGCCTTCACCCGCGTGGTGGGCGATGGGCCAACGGTGCGCTGCTCTGGCTCCGCCGCGCTCGACCTTGCATACGTGGCCGCTGGCCGTTTGGATGGCATCTGGTATGGCCGCCTCAACATCTGGGATATTGCCGCAGGCAGCCTGATTGTGAAGGAAGCGAACGGCATGATCACCGCGATCGATGCGAGCGCCGTCATCACCGATGGTAAGGGCAGCGTGCTGGCCACCAACGGCCTCATCCACCGCAAGCTGCAAGGGTTGTTGGTGGGGAAGTAAACCCATGACGCACCCCTCCCCTGAAATTCTACGCCGTGGTTACCTCAACGCTCTTGGCGTCATTCTCATCTGGACGAGTTTTGTCATCTTTTCGCGCATGAGCGGCAAGTCGGATCTCACGGCGTATGACGTGATTGCCCTACGTTACGGCGTCGCGGGCATTGCCATTCTGCCGTTGTGGCTCAAGCACCGCAGCAATATTTTCGAGTGGAAAAAGCTGGTGCTTACCCTCGTTGGCGCCATTGGCTTCACCCTGTTCGCCATGAACGGCTTTAAAAACGCGCCCGCCAACCACGCGGCGATTTTGCTGCAAGGCTTCCTGCCCTTCTCGGTGGCGGTAATGGCCTATTTTTTAGCGGGCGAGCGCCCCACCCGCCAGCGCATCTATGGCCTCATCCTCATCGCGATTGGCGTCAGCAGCCTTGCAGTGGAAAGCTTTGGCACCAACGGCGTGAACCTGCTGGGGGATGGTTTGCTCGTCGGCGCGTCGCTGTGCTGGGCGATGTATACAGTGCTGCTGCGCCGCTGGCGTTACAAACCCATGGATGCGACGATTGCCGTCACCCTGCTCGCCGCCATCCTCTACCTGCCCGCCTATGCCGCGTTTTTGCCGAAAAACATCGCGAACGTGCCATGGCAGGAATGCCTCGCCTATGGCCTGTTCCAAGGCGTGCTCGTCGCCATCATTCAAATGATTTTCTACACCAACGCCGTCCACTATCTCGGCGCATCGCGCCTTGCCATGCTCGCCAGCATCGTCCCCGTCCTCGCGTCGCTGGGCGCAGTCCCCATCCTAGGTGAACCGCTTACGACGGCGATTGCGGCTGGCCTGCTGTTTGCGTGTTTAGGGGCATGGGTTGGGAATAGAAGGGTGAAGTCGAAAACACTACCTGCTCAAGATTAGCATCATTATGCTGAGGTAAGTTCTAGGAGTCGGCGCACGCAGAACCGCAGTGTAGCAGCGCTACATGAGGATTCGAGTACGACGATGACGACGAAATTAGCCAGCAGAATGATGCGGGTTATTTAGCACGCTCCACGTACGTAATCTCATCCGTATTCACTACAATGCGGTCGCCCGCGCCGATGAAGGGGGGGACCATGACCTTCACGCCGTTTTCAAGGATGGCGGGTTTGTAGGACGAAGATGCGGTTTGGCCTTTGACCACAGGGTCAGCCTCGGTGATTTCGAGCGTCACTTGGCTGGGGAGTTTGACGCCGAGCGGCGTGCCGTCGTTCAGTTCCACCTGCACCACCATGCCATCTTGCAAGAACGCGGCGCGGTCGCCGAGGAAGTCCGCTTCCATGGTGATTTGCTCGTAGTTTTCCTGATCCATGAAAATCAGCGAATCGCCCTCGCGGTAGAGATATTGGAAATCGCGCTGGTCGAGCGTCACGCGCGTGATGCCTTCATCGGGGCGCAGGCGGATGTTTTTCTTCACGCCGGATTTGATGTCCTTGAATTCCACTTGGTTGAAGCTACGCAGATTGCCGGGCGTGCGGATTTCGTGGCTGGCCACCACCCACAATTTGCCTTCATATTCCACCACCATGCCCGCGCGAACGCTCGACCCATCAATACGCATAACTACTCCATTCAGGTTTTAAAATAGGCGCGTGGTGTAGCAAGCAGGGGGGGAAGTTGCAAGCGCTTACACGTTGCGCGCGGAAAGCCCGTGTTTGATGGCGGCGTTAAAGGCTTTCACGGCCGCTGCGGCGCCTTCGGGGTGGTTCCACACCGCAGTAATCGCTGCCACAAAATCCGCGCCTTGCGTCACCAATTCGCCGCAGTTTTCTGGCGTCAGCCCACCAATCGCGACGCTTGGCACCGTGGTATAGGTGCTCCACCACGGCAATAAATCCGGCGCAGGTGTGCCATATTTCGCCAGTTGCGCTGGCTCTTTCGAGGTGGTGGGGTGATAAGCGCCAAAGGCCACATAATCCGCCCCTGCCTCGCCCGCTTCCATCGCGAGATGGCCTGAATCATGGCAGCTAATACCAATGGATTTGTTATCGCCAAGTATGCCGCGCGCAGCTCCGAGCGGCATATCTTCCTGACCCAGATGCACGCCATCGACATCCATCTCTTTGGCGATATCCACTCGGTCATTCAAAATAAACGCCACGTCATGCGCGTGGGCAATCGGCATCAGCACGCGGATGGCTTCGCGGATTTCATCATCACTCGCGCCCTTCAAACGTAGCTGAAATGCGCCCACATCCCCCGCGCCCAGCGCCTCCTCAAGCACGCCAGCAAACACTGGCACATCCAGCTTCGCGGGCGAGACGAGGTAAAGACGACAGAGATAGGGTTCGGTGGCCATTATTTAGCCGCTTTGTAAATCCCGACAATCTCGCTCAGTAGGCCGAGTGCTTCGTCACGCGGACGTTGGAAGGCATTGCGGCCCATGATGGAGCCATCGGCGCCACCAGCGGCAATGCCACGGACTTCTTCCAGCACTTCGGCGGAGGATTTTGCGCCACCACCACTGAAGATAACCAAGCGGCGGCCACCAAAGGTGGTTTGCTTGATGTGGGCGATGCGCTCGGCCAGCGTACCAATCGCAATTTTTTCTTTCTCGTACACTTTCTTCGCCTCGGCCTGCTCGATGAATGCCGTCGGCGGCTTCACTTTGATGATATGCGCGCCCATGAGTGCGGCAATATGTGCTGCGTAAGCTGTAATATCTACCGCCGTTTCGCCGTCTTTGCTGATGCCTGCGCCGCGTGGGTAGCTCCAGATCACCACGGCCATGCCGAGTGCTTTGGCTTCCGCCGCCATCTCGCGGATTTCTTCGAGTTGGTCATAGGTTTGATGCCCACCAGGGTAAATGGTGAAGCCAATGGCCGAGCAGCCAAGGCGCAGTGCATCTTCCACCGTTGCCGTCACTGCTTGGTCGGGCGCGCAATCCTTCGGCGCGACGGAGTTATTGCTGTTCACTTTCAAAATCAGCGGAATTGCACCCGCGAACGTGTCAGCACCAGCCTCGAGCATACCAAGCGGCGCAGCGTAGGCATTCAAGCCCGCATCGATCGCCAATTTGAAATGGTAGTGCGGATCATACGCTGCTGGGTTCACCGCAAAGCTGCGCGCGGGGCCATGTTCGAAGCCTTGATCCACCGGCAGAATCCCCATTTTGCCCGAACCGCCGAGTTTACCCGTCATCAGCATGCGGGCAAGGTTGCCCTTGGTGCCGGGGTTATCGGATTCATACCAGCTCAGGATTTCTTTAACTTTGCGGGTGAGTGCCATGTTCGTCCTCATCATTAACGTTAATTGGTCATGGGTTTAGCAGTATGTTGCGTAGCGTCAAGCGCATTACTGCGCCGCGTGAGTGTTGCACCCTGCGAGGCGGCAATCTGCGCTAATTGCTCGAACACGCGGGGCTCGCAATCGCACAACACATGGACAAACCCTAGCCTTAGCGCATCATGCGCGATGGCCGCATCGTCGCCACAGCACAGGGTGAACGTAAACCCGTTCGCAGGAAATTCGCGTTTTAGCGCTGCTAGTAGTGCCGAATAATAGTTCACGCCCGCGTGGCAGGCCGCAAACGGCGGCGAGCAAAGTTCAGTGAAACCTTCGGTGAGCGCTACCCGCGCATTCTCAAGCGAGTTTACGACGCGCATCGCCCGACGCATTCATGAGAGCCGCAATGCCCGGCAATTCCTTGCCTTCCAGCCATTCGAGGAAGGCTCCGCCTGCGGTCGAAAGATAGCTCAGCTCGCTGCTTAGGCCCGAATGGGCAAGTGCTGCCACCGTATCACCACCGCCTGCAACGCTGTGCAAACCGCCGCTGCGCGTCGCTGCCGCAATCATGCGCGCAATTTGCACCGTAGTGGCATCAAACGGCGAGGTTTCGAACGCGCCCACAGGGCCATTCCACAGCAGGGTTTTGCTGGCCGAAATCACTTCCTGCAGCGCAATTAAGCTGCGCGGCCCCACATCCAACATCATGCCATCGGCGGGAATGGACGTCACATCGCATACTACTGAAGCTGCGTGCGCTTTGAATTTGGTCGTCACCACTGCATCGACAGGCAGCACAATACGGCAATTCGTGCTGGCGGCTTTGGCCATAATCGCACGCGCCGTATCGGCCATATCGGACTCGCACAGCGATGCGCCTACGTTAATTCCCTGCGCGTGCAGGAACGTGTTGGCCATGGCACCACCAATCACCA
The DNA here is from genome assembly GCA_963205305.1 of Pseudomonadota bacterium. Lineage (GTDB taxonomy): Bacteria > Pseudomonadota > Alphaproteobacteria > Rickettsiales > UBA3002 > QFOX01. Next base: position 13,658 of record CAUJIC010000051.1, read on the forward strand.
GCGTATCCACCTTCGCCAATAAATTGCTGAGCAAATCGAGTTTGGTCGAGACTTTCGAGCCGCCAACAATCGCGGTGAGCGGTCGTTTGGGGTCGGCGAACGTGCGCGTCAACGCACTCACCTCTTCCTCCATCAAGCGCCCTGCCACACTTGGCAAATGCGGGTTAATGCCGACAATGGAGGCGTGGGCGCGGTGCGAACACGAGAACGCATCGTTCACAAAAACATCCGCCAAACTCGCCATCGCACGGCCAAATTCGGGGTCGTTGGCCTCCTCCTCGGCGTGGAAGCGCAAATTCTCCATCAAAATCACATCGCCTGCTTGGGCACCATCCACCGCCAATTTCGCAGCACTGCCCACGCAATCAGGCGCGAAGCGCACGGGGCGATCCCACAGCGCGGCACTCAGCGCATCCACCAGCGGCGCGAGCGATTGGCCAGGGTCGAACCCCTTGGGGCGGCCAAGGTGCGAGAGAATCACCACCTTGGCGTGGCGCTCCATAAGATATTGTAAGGTCGGCACAATGCGGTTGATGCGTGTGGCATCCGTCACGCGTCCTGCTTGCATCGGCACGTTCAAATCCACCCGTACCAGAACAGTTTTTCCAGTGACATCAATAGATTCAAGGGTAGGAAGTTGCGGCAGGCTCATGAAATTGTCACCAGATTGTCATACTATTTTAGGGATTGCGTTGTAGTGTAGTGATTGAGCGATTGCAATATCAACAAGTAAAAGGGAAAACAATGAGTGACACCAGCGATAAAAATGGGGCTTTATCTAGTTTTTCTAATATGATGCATATGCCTAGCACGCCAACTGAACCCTCCTTGGTCCCCACTACGCCGCTCAAATCAGACAGTCGCAGTGCTCACTTAGAGGAAATCGACAAATTGGCTCATTATCTAGCGCAAGTCTTGCCGAGCCTTAGTACGAAAACGTCTCAGCATTTAGGGGCATTTTTACTTCAAGCACCCTTGCGCAATCCTAGAAGAGTCACGCATGATGTTCAAGCAATCGTTCACCGAGAGCATGAAGCAAGAGCTATCGCCGATGAGCTAATCAATGCAGGATTTGGTAAATCATTGCATACACCAAAAGAAAAACCAATCGTAGGCGGTTTCAGTGCTTCTGAAGTTCATTCGGCAACGTATGAAGATTCGGCACGCCAACTTGCCGCAATATTGCTCAAAGCACCTGCAAGTGACTCGGAAAAAGTTGCAGACAGAACGCTCCGCTCAGATTTCAAAGATTGGAAACAAGAGTTTGTAGCCGCACTGCAAGGTCGTGAAGCTGGTGCAGGCAGATATTAAGCCCCAACCTTGCGTGCTAAATCGAGCATACGGCAGCTGAAGCCCCACTCGTTATCGTACCAGCTGGCGACACGCACGAGGTTCCCGCCGATGACTTTGGTCGAGGCCAAATCGACAATCGAACTGCCATTATCGCCGCTGAAATCGATGGAGACGAGTGGCTCAGCATTCACCTTCAGCACATTCTTGAGCATTTTTGCTGAAGCAGCCGTGAGGGCGGCGTTCACCGCATCCTTGGTAGTTGGGTTTTTCACGATCACCTTTAAATCTACCAGCGACACGTTGGGGGTTGGCACACGGATGGCCACGCCATCCAACTTGCCGGCTAGTTGCGGCAGCACCAAACCAATCGCCTTGGCCGCACCCGTTTTGCTGGGCACCATGCTCATGGCAGCGGCGCGTGCGCGCTGCAGGTCCTTGTGCGAACCATCCACAAGATTTTGGTCGCCCGTATAGGCATGGATCGTTGTCATGAACCCTGATTCAATACCAAAAGTTTCATCGAGCACTTTTGCCAGCGGAGCCAAAGCGTTAGTCGTACAACTTCCTACGGAGAATACAGTGTGTTCGGCTGTGAGTTTCGCACAGTTTACGCCATACACAAAGGTCGGGCAATCATCGCCCGCAGGGGCAGAAATCAGCACGCGCTTGGCACCCGATTTCAGGTGCACCGAAGCAGCATCCTTACTATTAAAAGCGCCCGTACATTCGAGCACAATATCCACACCCAGCGCCGCCCAATCAATTTTCGCGGGGTCGCGCTCGTGCGTGATTTTAATGTGACCTTTGCCCATGTCGATGCCGTTGTCATCGAACGTGATTTTGTTCTGGAAACGCCCATGTACCGAATCATATTGTAGTAAATGCGCGTGATTGGCATTGCTTGCAGAGCCGTTCGCGGCCACCAGCGTAATATCGTCGTAGCCCTCGGCCACAATAGCTCGCGCCACCGAGCGCCCAATGCGGCCAAGGCCGTTAATTCCTACTTTAATGGTCATATCACCTCGCTTTAGCGTGGGTTATAGCGGCAAAGCAGCCCCGCGCAACCCTAAACTGTCATAAAACCATCATAAAACCGCCTTAAAAATATGGTACGATAGCCTGCATTAAACGTTGGGTATTTACGTGGATATTGATCCCTATAAGATAAGAAATTCAAAGCGCTATCAAACTGCGCGCATGAACAGCATTCGTGCCAATAAAGATGCGAATGGTGAAATACTTTGTGCCATTTGCGACCACGTAATCGAAGATTACCAAGCCCCCTCAGCCCAACATGTGATACCCGTTCGTGCGCTTCGAACTCGACGGTTTAAAAAAATGTGCATTGCGCTTGGCGTCGATGAGGAAACCATCAACACCTATGTGAGTAAGCCCGAAAAGGAACAATTGGAGCTTTTGGGCAAGGCCGTGAACGCCCCACAAAATATGACGGTTACGCATCGCATCTGTAATCAGGAGGCCGATAACCCACACCGCTATGACCCCTTAGAAGCCGAGTGGGAAAACCTTAAGCTAGAACACCGCGATAGACTCGTCAAAAAGGGGAAGGAATTCACGAAGTGGGTTTCGAACACCGAAAACGAAAATCATATTCTACTGCGTATCAATAGTATGCCGCTGGATATTCTCTATGCGGCCGAACCACATTTGACCCGACTGCGCGTTGAAGCGCTGATCAACAGCGATGATACCCATGAAGACCCGCGTTTATCAAAGCTTACTAAAGCCCTCGATAAAATGCAGGATCGTTTTGACCTCTATAACCGCAACGCGAATGAACGCGTGCGCTAGCTAGCCGCCTTCACAATTGCGGCGGTGGTAATCCCAAACTTCTCGTATAGCACTTCGGCGGGTGCGCTGGCACCAAACGACTTCATGCCAATGAAGGTGCCTTCATCGCCCAGCCATTTTTCCCAGCCTTGCTCGATTGCCGCTTCAATGGCAATGCGCTTCACGCCGTCGCCCAGCACGGATTCACGATAGGCCGCTGTTTGCTGCGCGAACAATTCCATACATGGCACGCTCACCACGCGGGTGGCGATGCCCTTGGCTTCAAGCTGCGCTTGCGCTTCCACCGCCAGCATCACTTCCGAGCCTGTCGCCAAAAGCACAACGCTTGGTTTTCCGCCTTTGGCCTCGCGGAGGATATAGGCGCCTTTTGCACAGAGATTTTCTGCTACATATTCATTGCGGTAATGTGGCAGCGCTTGGCGCGTAAGCGCGAGGATGGATGGCGTTTTGGGTGAACCAACCGCCAACTGCCAACATTCCAGCGTCTCCGTCGCATCGCACGGGCGGAAGACATTGAGGTTCGGAATGGCGCGCAGCACCGCGAGGTGCTCCACCGGTTGGTGCGTCGGGCCATCTTCGCCCAAACCAATCGAATCGTGCGTCATCACATAAATCACGCGTTGTTCCATCAGCGCCGAAAGGCGAATTGATGGGCGGCAATAATCCGTGAACACAAGGAAGGTTCCACCGTATGGGATGAATCCACCATGCAACGCAATGCCGTTCATGGCCGCGGCCATCGCATGCTCGCGCACACCATAATATACATAGCGGCCGGCATAATCAGCAGCGCCGAAGGCAGTCATTGGTTTTGTTTTGGTGTTGTTGCTACCCGTCAAATCCGCACTGCCACCGAGCAATTGTGGCAATTGCGGCACCAACACTTCCAGTGCATTCTGGCTCGAGACGCGGGTGGCTTCTTTGGGCTGGCTTGCAGCCAGTTGCATTTTTTGTTTGGAAACTGCTTCGACCCATGCCGTTCCTAAATCACCCGAAATACGCGCACCGAACGCATCGCGCTTGTCCGAAGCCGCATAACGTTTCTCCCACGCCGCATATTCCTTCGCACGCTCGGCAGCAGCGCTGCGCCAGCTATCAAGCACATCGGCAGGAATCTCGAACGGTGCTGCACTCCAACCCAAATTTTTGCGTGCGCCTGCAATTTCCTCGGCGCCCAGTGGCGAGCCGTGCGAACTGTTTTTGCCAGCCTTGGTTGGCGCACCTTTGGCAATGGTGGTGCGGCAGGCAATCAGGGTTGGCTTGTCCGATTTTTGGGCGCGGGCAATTGCGGCATGTATCGCCGTTTCGTCGTGCCCATCAATCGCATCGGTATTCCAGCCCAGCGCCTTGAAGCGCGCGCACTGGTCATCGCTCACCGTCATGCTCGTTGGGCCATCGATACAAATTTGGTTATCATCCCACAGCACAATCAGCTTGTTGAGCTTCAGGTGCCCCGCAAGCGATGCCGCCTCGTGGCTGATGCCTTCCATCAAGCACCCATCCCCTGCAATCACATAGGTAGTATGACCGACCAACGCATCGCCAAACTCGGCATTCAGTGCGCGTTCCGCCATTGCGAAGCCAACCGCATTACTGATACCTTGGCCAAGTGGGCCCGTGGTGGTTTCAATGCCTGTCGCGTGGCCAAACTCAGGGTGGCCAGCCGTCTTCGCGCCCCATTGGCGGAAGTTTTTAATTTCATCCAGCGTCATGTCCTCGTAACCCGTTAGATAGAGTAACGAGTAGAGCAGCATGCTGCCGTGGCCAGCGGAGAGAATGAACCGATCACGATCGGGCCAGTTGGGGTGTTTGGGGTCGAACCGCAAAAAGTCGCGAAACAGCACGGTGGCCACATCGGCCATACCCATGGGCATACCAGGGTGTCCTGATTTGGCTTTCTCCACCGCATCCATCGAAAGGGCGGCAATAGCGTTCGCCATATCGGCGTGGGTCACAGTGTGTGGCATAGGATTTTTCTTTGCGAGCTGGTTCATAACGCCCATTTACACGTGGCACTAGGCGGGCGCAAGCGCTTGCTGCTTGTCCACACCCGCCAACTTATACACACCCCTGCCAGCAGCGTTGCAATCATGGGGGCGCTGTGGTTATTTCGGTGCAACAAAAGAAACCATAATCCACTGTCGCTCACGCGATAGCAAAGGATGAGGAACCCATGACAAGCAACGCAAAAATAACTCTAAATGAAGCTATCTCGGCGATGGAACAGGCTTATGCCCGCCTCGCCAGCGCGACGGATGTTGCCGTGTACGAGCGCGCGCAATCGGCCGCCCAGCGCGAAGCCGCGCAGCAGGAAATCAGCCTCTCGTGGCAGGCGCATGCTAGCCAACTTGAAACATCGCTGACGCAAGCCAATTCCGAAAATGAATTCCTGAAAGCCGATAATTTGCGCCTGAGCAATCAACTGCAAGCCTTGCAGCGCGATTATCTGGAGCTTCAAGCCACGGCAGGCACCGTCGCCAGCCGCCTCGATAGCACCGTGCGCCAACTCGATTTGATATTGGAGCACTAGCCATGAGCAAAACCGTCCTCGCCCATGTGTATGGCAAAGAATATACCCTCGCCTGCGATGCAGGTCAGGAGCAGCACCTCGGTAAATTGGTGCAGGAAATCAACGCCCGCTCGATGCAACTCGAGAAGGCTGTTGGCAAATTGCCTGAGCCATTGATGCTGCTTTACACTGCCCTCATGGTGGCCGATGAGCTTTATGACACCAAGCGCGAGCTTGCCCGTAGCCGCGAGGAATTGGCACATACCCGCCAGCAGGTCGAAGAAGTGGGTGACGATGCCCGCCTTGCCCAATTAGAGGAAGAAGTGGCGGAAAACCTGCATGCTATCGCCACCCGCATCGAGGGTTTGGCCGATAAATTGAGCGCCTAAGGCCCCTATCACCCCTTGCGCTCCTGCGCTTTTTAGCCTACATTTGTGATGAATGGTTCTGCTGGGCAGGTGCAGGTGTTGCATTACTCCGGACCGACTATCTCTTATGGGGAGCTGTCCCTGTCACGGACCCTTGGTCTGTGGTATACGGTGCCCACCTGTTCAAACGGGTCACGAGAGAATCATACCACCCACGGCTTTGGCGGTTCCATTCACTTTTCTCCAAAAATGTTAAGAAATCTTCAGTTTTTGTCATAAAATTGTCATCATTGGTGGGTATGGTGAACCATCAACCCAATGAATTACGGGCATTATGGCACATAAAAAATCACCTCAACAGGGCGACAATAACCCACAAGCGCTGCAAATGCAGGCAGACGAACGCTTTCCGTCCCATGCTGTCGAGGCTGAAGCGCCGACACCTATTTTTCAGGTACCCGAACGTCACCGCAAAACAAGATCCAATTCTGAGGCGAAGGCTCCACGAAATGGCTCCGCCAAACGACTGCGGGTAAAAGATCCCGAGGAATGGGAAAGACGCCGCGCAGCGAGCCTTAAGCGCAGAGAAGAAAATCGGGCTATGCGGGCAGCAGATAAAGAAGCTGAAAAAGCTGATAAAGCAAAAGCCGCTGAAAAAGCCGCACAGGATGCTGCAGACCGCGCGGCAGAAGCTATGGAACGTGCCGCCGCACGCGCACTCCACGCCGCACATTATTCCAAGCCAGAGGTAATTCGCGAGCCACTCTCTGCTGAAGAAATTGCACAAAGAGCCGCCGAAACAGCAGCACAAGCAGCCGCCATAGAAGAGGCTGAGCGCAATGCACACAACACGCGCGCCGAGGAGTTGCGCCGTGCGATTGCCCGCCGCGAGGATTTGATCGCAACACTCGATGCATCGCTGGCTACAAGCAAGGCTGACCAGCAAGACACTATCGACACTCACCGCCAAAAGCTTGCTGAACAAATTACCCAATTCGAGGCAAGCCACGCACCTAAACGCGGAACCATCAGCGAGGATGAACGCAAAACGCACAATGCACGCGCCGAGACAATGCGCAGCGCAATCACTAACCTCGAAATACAGATGCCAGATGCAGAATCGACGACCCCCGTTGATATTCAGCGGCGGCAGGAACTACAAAAGCAACTCGTCAAAGCAAAGCGCGGATTGGCAGAACAAATAGCGAGCAGCATCGGGTACGAAAAATCACTCGACTTAGAAACGCTTAAGCCTAGAGCACTTATTGGTGCTCTTGAGTCAGATCTTGCGGCGAGCACTGAGAGCATGGAAAGAAGAATTGGCGTACAAAGGCAGAAACTGGCCGAAGCGCGACGCGAATTGGCAGAGGGAATATCGGATAGCTTCAGAGCGCTGCGCGAGGAGCAGAGATTAATGCGGGAGATTACGTCGCAAGCACAACGTGTTGAAGAGTTTGAAAAAGCTGAAGAGCCAAGCAAACGTGCAGCGGCTGAGGGGCAACTTAATCGGCTGGAACATGAACTCAATAAACTGAAAGGTGACTCTCGTTTTCAAGAGGAAGAACCTAAAAAGACCGAACAGGCTGCAAAGCCAGCACCCATAAAAATGAAAGAAAAAGAATCACGAGAGCAAAAACTATTCCGCGAAGCTGCCGAGGCACAAACCGCCGCTGAAGAAGCGCGGGCTAAACATAAAGCGGCTCTCGAAAAAAGCGATCCATTAGTCAAGCGGCATGATGCTACTGCCACACACTTAGAGCAGCTTGCAGCGGCCAAAGCATCAAAACACGCAACCTACGTGGCCGCACAGCAGCCAGCAAAACCAAAGCCCGCACCCAAACCAAAACCAAAGCCCGAGCGCGAAACAGTATCCATCGCTGTGCAGGAGCCCAAACCCGTTTCCAAAGCTGATGTGAAGTCTGCCGCCGCAACTTCCGCTAAGCCTGAACCAGATTCAGAAAGCACCCCTGCTAAAAAGCGAATTCGCTACAAGAAAATTCCTAAACCCCTCCGCCCCGTTCCACCAGAGGCTCTGCTGGACAAGCCAACCGACCATGGCGCACCTGCATCTGCGATGACGCCATCAGCAGCAAGCCCAGTTGACGCACCCAACAGCCCAAAGAAAGTAGAAGCAATGCCAGAACCCACCCTGCCCAAGCGTTCATTCGCAATGATGGTCGCCGCGAACCGCAGAACAACCGAGTCGAGTGAGCCAGTAGCAGCGGAATCACCGAGCGAAGCGCCACCACCAGCACCGAGTAGCAGACCAAATTTCGCGGAAGCTGAAATGGCACGGCGGCAGGCAGAAGAACAAGCAGCCGCCAATGCCCAAGCTGAAATGAAAGCCGCAAAGAAACGGCAAGATGCCCTCGATGAAGAAGCGCGACTTGAGACAATCCGCCAACAGGTAGTAGCCCGTTTCCGCGCACAACAAGAAGCCGCTGGCGCAACCGATACGCCAACACCCCAAGTGCTCAGTTGGGAGCAGGAGCAGGCCGCGCGTGAAGCACAACGGGCAAAGGACGATGCTGCAAAGGATGCCCATCGTGCGCGACTAGAGCGCGAAGGGAAACTTGGTAAAAAAGGCCCCGCGCGAAACTAACTACAAAAAAATTAGTTCATTCTACTGATAGACAGCGGGTGAAGCCGAGGCCACTGTGGTCGGCTCAACGGGGGCAACTACTCCGAGTAACCGCCCATAGGCATCGTAAACCTTGCCACCATTGATAGGATCTAGCTCGACCACGCCGTAACGCGTCCCTTCCGTGTCGACCATCGAAAATTGCTGCACCAGACTACCAGTTTTCACTTCTGACTTGCCGCATGCTGTTAGTGCCAAGGCAGTGCAGGCGAAGATTGCGGTTCGAATCACTACATGTGTACGCATACAAAGCTCCGAGTTAGGTTGACCAATCTTCACCCTAGCGCAAAGACTTTAAGAATCCTTTAAGGTCTCGTTGCACTTGAGATAAAACTTGGCATACTGACTTACCATGAACCACCGAGAACAACGCGCACTGACCACCGAGAAACGCAAACTGCGCGAAAGCATGATGGCCAAGCGCATGGCATTACCGCATGCAGCAATGGTGAGCGCATCCAGTTCCGTCGCGCGCCACTTTGCCGATCACCCCATTCTCGCCTTTGCCCCCTCCTTCGCAGGCTATCGAGCCATGCGCGGCGAGTTGGATGTGATGGAAATTTTTAAACTCATGGCGCGCTTTGATAAACAAACCGCCCTGCCCTGCGTTACGAACGAAAAGTCGCTCATCTACCGCACATGGAATGTCGGAGACCCTCTCGAACGCCATATGCTTGGCATGGAAGAGCCCAGTGCCGATGCCCCAGAAATAAACCCAGCTATCATCCTCACCCCGCTGCTCGCGTTCGATGGCGAGGGTTACCGCCTTGGTTATGGTGGCGGCTATTATGACCGCACCATGGCCGCCTTGCGCGCCCTGCCCACCCCGCCCTTATTCATTGGCGTTGGCTTTAGCATGCAGGAGGTCGACCAAGTGCCTACCGATGAGAACGACAGCCCGCTGGATGGAATTTTGACCGAGCTGGGCGTGAGCATATTTTAGGGTGGTGCTAGGTTTAGCTTCCCTTACCCACTGCTAACTGCTAACCGCTACCCCCTATGAAACTCTTATTCTGTGGTGATGTGGTGGGGCGCAGCGGGCGCGATGCGGTGAAACGCTTCGTGCCAAGGTTGCGCGCCGAACATGGGCTCGATGCTGTCGTCGTCAATGTCGATAACGCCTCGGGTGGGTTTGGCGTCTCGGGCGATACGCTGCGTGATTTCAAAGGACATCAGATTGACGTGCTGACAGGTGGCGACCATGTATTCGACCAGAAGGATGCGCCCTCGCTGCTTGGCAACGAAACATGGCTGCTGCGCCCCCACAATTTTCCGCCTTCGGTTCCAGGTTCGGGCTGCAAACTCTTCACCCTGCCCAACGGCAAAAAATTACTGGTGCTGCACCTGCTCGGCCAAGTGTTCCACCGCGAATATCTCGATAGCCCATTCACGTGCGCCGATGCGGCACTCGCCCCCTATAAACTCGGCGGCAATGTCGATATGATTCTGGTCGATATGCATGCCGAAGCGACGAGCGAAAAACAAGCCATGGGGCATTACCTCGATGGCCGTGTATCCGCTGTCGTCGGTAGCCACACCCATGTGCCAACGGCCGATGCCCGCATATTGCCTAAAGGCACCGCCTACCAAACCGATTGCGGTATGTGTGGCGATTACAATTCCATCATCGGTTTTTCACCCGAAGGGCCCATGCAGCAATTTCTCCACAAATATCGCAAAGTGCGGATGGAACCAGCTAGCGGCAACGGCACGCTTGCAGGAGCGATTATTGAAGTAGGAGATAATGGATTAGCGACGGCAATCACGCCGATTCAGTTAAGCTAAAGCTACTCAGCGTTTTCTTCCACTTTTGCTTTACGTGGTGCGCGGGTTTGTTTTTCACCCGCAGCGCGCGCTTTATCGAGCCGCGATGATTTTGCATCCCACACATAGGTGTTCACGATGGTTTTGGTGCCCGTGGTCACAATATCACCGTTAGGCAACTGCAACACATCGAAGCCCTCTTTCAAGGCATCATTGATGACCGACGAAGAGTGCCGTAGATATTCTGGATTCGCCATCAAGTCGGCCAGCATGTTGTCATCATCTGCTGCACTCGCGCGCGCGTCCTTGGTGGCGCTTAAGGAATTAAAAAGCTTAGCTTTATATGTCATTTACATACCCTTTTTGCCCACATTCGCCGCAACAGAGGCGGCGTGAATAGTGAATCTGTCCCTGTAACCGCGACTTGCAGAATGTGCTGCGTCGCCAGCTATTAATTTTTATTAATGCATCTGTACCATATTGTAAGGTCAGCGCAATACCAAACCAACAATTGTCATAGAACTGACATAAACCTTTTTACTTAGCAAGCGACGAGGCGATTGCTGTGCATAAGCCTAGGCGTCTGAATTCAAGACAAAAAAAGAGGCCCGAATACTTGCGTATACGGGCCCAAGAAGGAGCTAGACGACTTGACTATCGAAGGGCTCGGTACGCAGCATCGGCCACGACCGAGCCCAATAAGATTAAATACGGTTGAGTGCATCAAGCAGTTCATCCGCCGTGGTAATTACTTTCGTGTTGGCCTGATAGGAACGTTGCGCCACGATAATATCGGTAAGCTGTTCCGCCAGATCCACGTTCGATTGCTCGAGCGCAGCGGATACAATCGTCCCCGTTCCATTCGTCCCAGCTTCACGCAAGTTCACCTCACCCGATGCACGGTTCTGGGTGAAGATACTACCCGAGCGCGCATCTAGCCCATTGGGGTTCGCAAAACTTGCTAGTGGTAGCTTAAACAAACGCTGAGTCTGACCGTTCGAGTAGGTAGCGCTCACAATCCCTTGTGTATCCACCGCCACGCTCACCAGCTGACCGACTGGCGCTCCATTTTGGTTCGCAAAGTTCACGTTATAGGCCGAATCGAACTGGCTCAGGCCATCCGATAGACCAATCGTGGTTGCGCCCACCGTGCCAAATGGCTCACCTGCTGTACCCAAATTCAGAGTGATGTCGGAAGGAACGGCGCCATTCGTCCAGTTAATGCTAATCGGAGTGCTAAGGCTTGGGGTCACACTGCGCAATGTTCCATCACCGTTGAAGGTAATATTACCCGTCACCACCTGACCATCCACCAGTGGCGTGCTTACATCGGTTTCAGGAATCGCATGCACTTCGACCGCCCAGTTGTTCTGAGCAATCTTGATGTAGCTGAAGCGCAAATCATGCCCGCTACCCAAGCTATCATATACCCGAACGTTACGGCTGAACTGTGCCGTAATATCGCCGGATGCGAGGTTATTGCCAATCGCACCCGTAGGGTCATATTTGGGCCCAAGCGAGCCCGTCGTTTGCGAGGTATACGCACCACCGTTGAGCGATGTCACCAACCCGAACTGAGCGATTACGCTACCTTGGTTCGATTCACTTGCAACCGAGACTACGTTCGTTGCCGCAGCCGCATAGTTACCACCTGCGAGCGTCACCGCAATCGGTGCAGGAATACGAATCGTGTAGTTACCCGCTGTCTTAGCCGTCACCAAGTATGGGCCACCATTAGGGAACCCGCCTGGTAAACCACCCAAACCATTCGCAAGGCCAGATACATACACGCTATCGCCCACATTGAGTGTCGAGGGTTGGGCAGCATCCGTGATCACAACATCAATTGCAGCGCCAGCAGCATAGGTACCTGCAGGAATTGCAATCGGCGTACCTGCGGCTGGGATAGTGAAGTTAGCATCGGGTGCATCCGAGAACGTAATTGTATCCAGGGGATCATCGACACGAATTTCAAGCGTGGAGCTCGCCAGTGGGCTATTAACCTTCGAGCTCAAGCCATCATCGGCGGTTACTAAATTCGCAAGCCCCTGCAACGTCGAGTAGCGGCGGCTACCGATACCAATGTTGCTTACGTCCAGTTCCTCAACCCAGTCAATGCCGCGCTGCGTTGCGGTGCCTACCGCATCAACGTTTGCAAAGGTTACGGCTTCTGATGCATCTTCTGCACCCACCACCAAACGACCACCCGTTACGCGTGCCGTCAACCCTGTCACTGCATCAATCGCCGTAGCAAGCGAGTTGAGGTTGTTAAACTCACCGCTGAGCGTGTTAGGCGCTGTTGCTGAATACGTGAACGTTTTGGTTCCTGTCGTTATCGTACTAATGGTGAAGCTAAGCGACGCTGTAGTAAAACCAGTTGTACCCACCTGACCAAGGAATGTCTGTGTGGTGGTCGATGCGTCCAGAATGTTACCATTGAACTGACGCACGTTCGCCGCAGGGCCAACACCAGGGCCTACGTTGGCAGGCACCGCAAGACCATGTGGGCTTGATACGGTGATCTGCACGGTATTCGCATCAATCCGTGTGATCACGTGCTGGGCGTTTAATTCCGCTGCTGGCGTACCACCAATCGCGCCAGGGAAACCCGTTAATGTTAGGCGGTCACCACTGATCAATCCATGGCTTGGAATGGTGAGGGTAAACGAAGAACCTGCAGCCGTGACAACACTTGCAGCTGTGCTGAGCGGTATAGTAGCGGTGTTGTTCGCCCCTGTATCACCATAATTATTTGTACCGCCAACAACGGTTGCACTACGACCAATAGTGAAGCCACCATATTCATAACTATATTGTAGGCCATTACCCGTCGATACAACGAACTCATCTCCGCGACGTGTGGAGTTTGCCGTGGCAAGCCCATACTCCGAGCCAACATAAATATCATCGGCAGCTAGTCCAAGGTTCGCTGTATTATTGGCATCAGCCCCTAATGTACCAGCTTCCCCAGGGAAGATCACTTCGCTAGCTTTTAAGTTTGCACCCAGTGCAATGGTCGATGTGCCTTGCGCCACACCCGAGGCCGATTCCACGTTCACAGGTTCAAGTGAGTCAAAGTTGGTGAATGAGGTCGTGTTCAGGTTACCGACTTCGCCTGGCAAACGGCCATCACGATCCAGCGGCCAGCCCTGCAAGAAGAAGCCTTGTGCGTTAACATAGTTGCCAAGCGCATCTGGCGAGAAACCACCAGCGCGGGTATAAAGTGGGGTGGCCGCTGTACCGCCTACGCTACCATCGGGTACCGCACGCACGACGAAAAAGCCGCCACCCGAAATGGCCAAGTCGGTAGGTGATTCACTTGATGCAAGCAACCCTTGTTTCGATACATCGAGCCGCGAGCCCGCACGCACACCACCGGTCTGATAGGTACCAGAGTTGCTGGAGTTAACGACCAATGAGGAAAAAGTTGCCGTTGCCTGTTTATAACCAATCGTGTTCACGTTGGCGATGTTATCGGAGATAATCCCGATCTTGCTCGACTGCGCTTTCAAGCCAGAAACCCCGCCGAATAATGCACCGTATAAACTCATAACTTTCTCCTATGATTTTAAGTCGTTTTTCCCGTGGTTGCGGGAGATATTTGTTTTATTGTGTTCTTCTATGCGAATTCTGTGCCAACTTCTTAGCCTGCCGAGGAAAGGTCGATGCGCGATGGAGTGCGCACCGCCAAAACATCATCAAACTTCACTTTGTTGCGCCCAACCGCCAGCAAGGTGTCACCTTTAGCATCCGATTCCACACCGCCTACAATCGCCACCGCGCGTGTCTCGGCTAAGATAGGTTTCTGCGAGGAATCCGTGGCTTCCACCGCAATGGTATAGGTGCCATCGGGTTCCTGATTACCCGTGATACTGTTCACGCCATCCCACACGGCAATATTGCGGCCTTCGCGGCTGTCGCCCCTACCAGTAAATACTGTCTGACCATCCGAATTCTTGATGGTAATGGTCACATTGGCCGCCGCCTTGGGCAGAATATAACTAAACGCACCTTGCCCGCCCGCAACCTCACCCGTATTGCCCTTAGTCTCAATTTCCTTGCCAATATAACCCACCGCGGTGGTGATGCCTGATTGCTTGTTCGCCGCCAGTAACTTTTCAAGGTTGGAGTTCGTGACTACCTGCTGTTGCACGCTCGAATATTGTGCGATTTGTTGAGTGAACTGGTTGGTATCCAGTGGCGATGTAGGATCTTGGTTCTGCAGTTGTGTCGTCAGCATCTTCAAGAAAAAGTTGATATCGCTCGATAGCTGATTCTGCGCAGCGGCCGCCGTGGTTTTAGAATTGCCCGTTGCGGTTGGGCTCGTCGTGGCGGGGTTCGAGAAAAGGTCAGTGTCGGCCATGGGTCACTCCTTAGGCGCTAATATCCACACCCTCACGAATATTGAGGATGTAGTTTTTGGTGAAATTCATGACAGGCGTAATCGCTACATTGACCGCGTTATCGTCGCTATCTTCGGGTTGTCCTTGCTGGCTGCGATTGCCGCCAAGGTCTGAATGCAGTTGCGGTTGCGGCTGCTGTCGCAAGTTGAATTGCATGCGTCCCGTATCGGATTTAATCCCCGACTCTTGCAATGAACGCTCAAGGAAACGTGCGTCGCGGCTTAGGCCATCGAACGTATCGGGCTTATCAACAATGAACGAAATCTGCGTCAGGCCATCGTGATTGGTTTTCATGTTTACTTCCACACGGCCAAGCCCTACGGGGTCAAGCTGGATAGTGATATGCTCCAACCCATCTTTCGCCGCTTGGTGGACGGCAATTTTTACCTGTTCTGCCACGGGGGCGTGGTTCAGAAACCCATGCGTTGGCACGGCCTGCACTGGCTGGGCCGCATTCGCTGTTTGGGTGGGGCTAAAACCATTGCTATGCGATGGGTTCAGCAAATTTGAAAATGAGGATAGGCTTTTATCGCTAATTACCACGCCCGCTTCATTCGACGCTGCACTCTCTTTCGATAATGCACCGCTCGAAGCTAAGAGCGACGGCGTTAACGCTTGTGTCGAGAGAGTTTGGGCTTGGCCCTCACCCATCAACTTTGGTAATTCAATCGCAGGCAACGCCGCAGTGCCCTGAAGTTTTAGGGGGGCTATTACCGCATCTAAGTCCTGAATCGTTTGGTTGGCCGAATCATTCCCCACATTCGCATGCGTTTGCGATGCGATAATGTTGGTAGCCGCGAGTGGTGTTATTACGGTAATGCTATCACCTGTCAGTTGCTCTTTTTTCGTTTTTTCGAGCGTTGTTGCTGCCGCTGCCTCAGCCTCTCCATCAGTGGTACGAAAAATAGCCGCCGGTATCGCTTGCATGTTCGCAGCAAGGGATGTCGGCGCCTCCTCTGTTTTCGTTGACCCAACAGATTTTTTAGTTGAAAGCATGGCAAAAAGTGCCGTGATCGATAGTTTGCTATCTTTGGCTATGTGCGTCGCAATCGCGGCTTGAACAATCGCGCCCAATGTCTTCGGTGCTTCGCCACGTGTTATACCTTGTAGCTGCTCTTTGATGCTACCAAGCACAGCTTGCTGGGCATTATCTGCCTTACCACGCAATAATTGTTCTACACGTGCCAGCAATAGCTCTGCCTTTTCTGGCGTCAGTAATTCATCTTTCTTCTCAAACAGATTGTCTAGGCCATGCGTAACATCGTCACTCACCTCCTGCGCTACAACTGAACCGACAGAAGCTGTCTTTAGCACCCCACCGCCATTTGCAAATTGCGGAGCATCACCTTCAGTCTGCGCACCAGAATCACTTAATAATTGAGCGAACTGCTGGCCAGAGGATGCGTCTTCCTCGCCGCTTGCGGCGGCATTAGCGGCGCCCGTACTTGGCGGCGCGGACGGGGCAGTCGCGATAAGTAACTGAATAGCGGATGATGACATGGGCTTCCTCGCGTTCGTCAGAATAATTCTAGTTCAAGTTAAGCAAGCCTTGTGCCAACTGCGTAACCTGCAAAACCAATCCTTGAAAGGAGAGCGCAGAACCCAACAAGGGTCCTGCGCTCAATACAATACGTCGATTTCACTACTGAAGCAGTTTGAGCAGGTTCTGCGGCAGCTGATTGGCCTGAGCCAATACCGAAATACCTGCTTGCAACTGAACTTGTGCGCTTGCGTACGCGGTCGATTCCGAGGAGACATCCGTATCGAGGAACGTACCACGTGCTGCATCCTGATTCTCAATCGAGGACTGAATAGCGTTGCTGGCAAAATCGAAACGTGACTGCAGCGCACCCACATCCGCCCTAAGCGAGACCACTTTTGTCAATGCGCCATCGAGGATCGATGATGCCACTTGGGCATTGTTCGCCGTATTTACATCCAGCGAGTTGCCATTATAAATGGCATTGGTCGTCGCAGTGCCAAACTGGATGCGAATCGACTCGGTGGTGGTGGTTCCCAGAGCAAAGTTCAAGCCCCCGCCCGCCCGCGAGAAACCTTGGTTGAGCGCGCTAATGAATGCTGCGCGATCCGTCAAGCTGGTACGGATATTAGTGATATTACTCGCAATACCTGTGACATCAATCTGTAGTGACTGCACCTTACCCGAATCCACAAAGGCAATTGAGCCAGCGGCGATACTGTCGAAAACACCTGTTGCCGTGAAGGTTTGGCCATTGATCTGCACCGATAACGTGTTGCTGTTTGCCGCATTAGTCGAGCCAACAAATTCGAAGTTGCTGATATCCACTGGGCCATTTGCGGTTAGACGCAACGAGGCATTACCCGTCGCGGCAATACCAACGGCACCATCGAGTCGCGTTCCCTCGAAGTTGACCCCCTGCACCGTGCTGGCACGGGCGATAA
The DNA here is from genome assembly GCA_963205305.1 of Pseudomonadota bacterium. Lineage (GTDB taxonomy): Bacteria > Pseudomonadota > Alphaproteobacteria > Rickettsiales > UBA3002 > QFOX01. The sequence continues at coordinate 30,872 of CAUJIC010000051.1, forward strand.
TCGTCGTCGAGAAAATGTTGTCGATGCTGTTGCGTGCCAGTTCGGTCGAGCCGGCATCGGTAAATACTGCCGCCCCCAGTGCCAACTGAATACGCGTGTTACCGTTCGTAAGAATGGCGGACGCGGTAGTCGCGTTCGAGATAACATTGCCCGAATACTGCACGCCGTTCAGCGTAGCCGTCAGCGTAGCGCTTCCCACGCCTGCAGCACCGTAGTTCACATTGCTGAACTCAAAATTCGAGAATTGTCCATAAATCGAAGCGTCCACGGCATCATAGGCACCGTTCGCAAGGACTGCGCCCGATGCATCTACAAGTTGAAGCGTACCTGCGTTGGCAAGCGCATACGCACGCGAAGCGCCAGGCGCTGCTGCATCCGAGGTACCAAATGCCTGAATAGGTGTCGTTGACGCTGCGGCTACGCCACTGTTTGCCGCTTGTAACGATGGACTGACGAGCGCTGCGGTTGCAGCAAGTGCGTTGGTCGTCACTTGGCGCGTCTTATTACCAAGACCACCCGCAAGCAGATTCACACCGTTAAAGTTTGTTCCCATCGCAAGGCGATCCACTTCCGCCGCCAGCGCAGTGAATTCCTGATTGAGCAAGGAACGGTTGGCATCGGTCAACTGACCTGAAGATGCCTGAACCGCAATTGCCTTCTGGCGTTGCAGAATATCGATGATCTGACCAAGCGCACCATCTGCCACTTGTAGAAGGCTGCTTCCTTGCGCCGCATTTTGCAGTGCCGTCCGCAGGGTTGTCACTTGCGTACGCAGCGCCGTACCCACGGCAAGGCCTGCCACATCATCTGATGCTTGGTTGATTCGACTGCCGCTCGATAGTCGGCTGATGGATGCAGCGGCTTTATCGGATGCGTTACCGATATTGCCTTGCGCGCTATACGCAGCGATGTTTGCTACAATGGATTGAATAGCCACGGGCTTCTCCTACTCGTATCGTTGAACTTACTGAGTGAGTAGGAAAGCAAGGGACATGCCAATATTGGCAACCATCAGAAAAAAAAAGAATAAAGAGATTAAGCGAACCTAGGCCGATACGGTGGAGGAATCCGAAGCATTCCTATCGGCAGTTATTGCCGCTTCCGTTGCCGCAGACTCCTGCGCACGATCAATTCGATCCCACGTATCGCGCATTTCCTTTAATTCACGAATAATGGCTTGGCATGCATTAAGGTCGTTGCTGCGATGAAGCGCAAAGACGCGCATATCCATCGCGGAATAGAAATCGAACAGGATCTTTGCTGAGGTCCCCCCCGCATTGAAATCGAGGCAGGATTGGAGACCTATCAGAATATCAGATACACGTACCAACTTGTTGTAGCGCGTCTCGTAATCCTTCTTCTCAATCGCTTCACTGGCGTGTTGTAAGAAACGAATCGCTCCATCGTAAAGCATCACCACCTGACGGGTTTTATTCACCGTATGGGTAGCACGAGTATAAGCCTTAAGACCAACATGAGACTGATTCACGGCGAAATACCTCGTAGGTAGCTCTAGCTATTATTACGTGCATTCGATTGCGCGTCAAGTAGCGACAGTAATTGGTTCGATCGGCTGAGCGCCGATTCCAACGCGGCATATTGTTGCACTAGCTTCTCGCGATACGCCGTAAGCTTATCATCAATCGTGGTAATCTGCTCGAGATTGCGGGCTTTGTTATCGGAAAGCGATGTCAGTTCCTGCGTCAGTGTTCCCGTCGATACATCCACAAACGATGTCGCTAAATTATAGAACCTATCGCCGAAACCTTGGCTCATCGTTACGTTGATCGTCGCATCTCCTGCCACCGCAAAGACATATTCCGAGCCATCAAAAATCGTTCCCGCTTGCCCTTTAAGACTTACCCCACCACCAGCGATATCCGTGGCATCGAGATCCACCGTTGTCACTACCGAGGTCGCTGGGTCAGTGTACGTCGCCTTATATGTGCCTAGCGTGCGGTCAATCACCAGCGAAAAGCCAGTTAGACTCCCAAGGTTGTTCGAACGCTTGAAGTTGACAAAATTGGAATTGTCACTGGTTTGTTGGTACTCGAAGAGCTTACGCACACCATCAAAGTTTGATGCCAAGGCGGAGCTCAGTTTATCCGGATCCACCACAAAGATGTTCTTGGTTTCTGGATTTTGATCATCGCCAGGAAAATTCTCGATAGTAATGCCAACATCCACCAACTGCGAGGGGTTGGTGCCAGTGATACCAGCAACAACACGCGAGATTTCATTGCTGACATTGCTGACAATATTACGAAAGGTAGAGTTGCTATAAAGCACCGAATCTTCGGTTGGCTTGCTGTCATCGCCGAGTTGTGATTGCGTAGCGGCAAAGACACGGTATTCGTTATACGCATCCGCAAATGCGGTAATGGCATTCGCCACTAAGGTCGTATCAGGTACAATATCCAGCCTTACATTACCAGGAATCGTGGGCTGTTTAAGTGTCAGGGTTACTCCCGTTAACACATCGGCTACCGCGTTTGTTTCGCGCTCAAGGGCCACCCCATCGATAGAAAACAGCGCGTTCTGACCCAATGTTGCTGGGTTAAAGCCTACGCTAGCAAGCACCCCCGATGGGTCGGTTTCGATCCCTGCATTCGCAGCGGGTGCCGTTGCACTTAAATCAAAATTGTAGGTCTCACCGGTTTTTGTCGCGGTATAAATAATCTTATAGGTGCCCGTTGCCACCGTAAGAATCGATGCCTGAATACCCGTACGGCTCGATACCTCGTTAAACTTATTCACCACCGACTGAAGCGAATCACCCGCCGTCAGCGTGATAGGAATGCCGCCAACCGTACCATCAACCGCGCGCAAATTGACGGTGCCAGCAGTGAAAAGTCCTGCCGTTGGCGCTGCCGATACAGCCGAAGCTGTAATGGCATCCGCCAAAGCAAAGTTATTGCTTTGCTGCTTGCTCTGAGTGGCTAATTGGGTGATGGAATCAATCGTGTAACTTTGTGCGGCAGCACCAGGAACCACCGTTACATCCACATAATTACTCGCCAAAGCCCCTGTGCTGCTGGTCAGCGATGCTTTGCGGTATTGGAAAATATTTTTGCTATCGTTCGCAACACCTACAGGGTTACGAAGCACATCAGCTGCCGCCTGAACTTTAGTGAATAAGCTCTTGAGATTATTCAGTGCTTCCGTTTGCGTATCAATAGTTTTGTTACTGGTTTCGAGGCGAACGGCAGGAATGCGCCTAGCCGCAACCAAGCTATCAATTAGCGCTTTGGTATCGATCTTACTTTGGCCACCCGTAATGACATTCTTGCCATTCTGCGACCCAAAGCTACCTAGTGTAATTTCCGTAACCATGATACTTACCTATTTCCAAATCGCTTAGCTGTAAATACAGCTGCAATATATTATTCTTAAATATACTAATGCTTCGGTATGCAACATGCATGCCGAAGCATGCATGTTGGCATTAGGCCTGAATCTCCACGATTTTCGAACTCGCGCGTTGCTGATCTTCGAATTTACGTAGGAGCTGTGGCTCGGGGATATAGGTCACGCGTCCATCACGTAAGCTGGTGTAACGGGTGATATACTGCCCAGAGCTATCTTTAAAAATACTAAAGCTCTTATCGCTAACCACATAGACATCTTTAAAGAGGCTTTGTGACGCTTGAAGAACTTTTTCGTACCGACGCTGCTCTGCCGGTATTGGCAGGACCTCGGGGTTACCGCCCAGTGTGGGCACAGATGCTTGTTGTTCTTGTTTTTTGACCAATGGAGTATCTGCGCTACGTGCACCTGGCAAAACCTGGGGGGCTACGTAACCTCCCGTTTGCAAGTTGATAGTCATTGTCGTGCTCCTTCTTCGCTATGCTTTTTCACCTGAACGGGGGGAGCCCGAAAGCTCCCCCCGCTGCATGTGATGCTACTGATTACTGAATCAGCTTGAGGAAGGCTTGTGGCAACTGGTTGGCCTGAGCCAACACCGCAATACCAGCCTGCAACTGAACCTGAGCGCTAGCGTAAGCGGTCGATTCCGCCGATACGTCCGTATCGAGGAATGTTGCGCGCGCCGCATCCTGGTTCTCAATCGAGGACTGGAGTGCATTGCTTGCGAAGTTAAAGCGTGACTGCAACGCACCCACGGTGGCACGAAGCGACACTACCTTGGTAAGCGCCGTGTCAATCACGGTACCAGCGGCAGCTGCGTTCACTGCCGTGTTCACGTCGATCGTTGCACCACCATAGATAGTGTTAGAGGTGACACTACCGAATTGAACGCGGATGGATTGATCTGCGGTCGAACCCACAGCGAAGTTCAACCCAGAACCCGTCCTCGAGAAGCCGGTATTGAGCGCGTTAATGAAATCTTCGCGATCAATGACCCTCGTACGAATATTGGTAATGTTGTTGGCAATACCCGTGGTGTTGATCTGCAGCGCTTGCTGACGACCCGCATCCACGAATTGAAGCGTACCAGCACCAATCAGATCGTTCACGCCCTGCGCAGTCCACGTCTCACCGTTCACCTCCACCGTCAGGATGCTGGTGTTCGCCGCGCTTCCGGAGGAAGCAACTTTGAAGTTACGGATATCAATCGAACCACTAGTGTTAATGCGGATACTGGCGGTACCCGTAGCAGCAATACCAACCGAACCATCAAGACGCGTTCCCTCGAACGATACACCATCAATGATGCTGTTACGTGCAATCACCGTGTTGGAGAAGGTTGAAATGAGGTTCTGCCTTGCAACGTTCACCGCACCAGCATCGGTCAAGGTCACGTTACCGAGAGCCATCTGGATACGCGTGTTACCGTTGCTGAGAATCGCCGTTGCTTGGGTGGCGTTACCGATCACGTTACCCTTATACTGCACG
>CAUJIC010000052.1 GCA_963205305.1 Pseudomonadota bacterium
ATGGCGACATGTTAAACTCCGAGATAATATGAGGCTAGTTGCGCGGCAGCACTGATGCCGCTGGCGCGCCGGCGGGAGCGGATGGCATGCGCGACCTCCTCGTAGGCATTGGGGGCGCTGGTGAAGCCACAGCCTGTGCCGCAGCCGCTGTATCCGTAATGGTTGCCATACCATCCGCCGAGACAGCATCAGGGCTTATTGTAATGGGTTGCATCGTCGGCGAATCAATGTACCCCTCGAACAATTTGAAATAACCCACTGCAAATGATTGGTTTTGCCGCAACGTAAAGGTAATCGCCCCACTCGCCTTATCATACGAGATCTTCTGTTGTGTCGAGAGTTTGTTTTTTACTGCATCTGTCGCAGCAAACGCTTCGGCCCGATTACGCTGTGCAATCGCATCAATATAAGCAGGCTTCCACAGGAAGGTAACACTATCTGGCCTCATCTCCGTCACGGTTACTTCCGTCTCATTTTTGCTCGAAGTTATTTTCTCGCCGCCCATCCATATCGACCAATCATTGGGAGCACGATACACAATACTAGATAGGAAAAAAACGGGGTACGTAGGTGGCTCAACAACCACTACTGTTTGCGCTGCTGGTACTGCTTCCTGAGGCTGTGCAAAGATCGCCGGCTTCGAATTGTTCTCGGTTTCAAACGCGCCAATCGCTTCCTTTAAGCGTGCAACCTGACTCGGCAAGAACAAAATAGATAAATTCGATTTCCCGTATGAAAATGGCCGCGATGGATCTGCAGGCACTGAGGCACCCAGTGCGTCCATCATTGCCTGCTGTCCCGCTTTTACTGTCGCCTGTGCCGCCAGCGTTGGGTCAATTGCTAGCTGGTTAACTATCGGTGATGCCTGTGGTACGGATGGTGCCTCTTGGGCATACGCCGTGGACAGACACGCCACACTCAGAGCCAAAAGATAACAGATGTTGGTGTTTATGTTCATGAATAGCTAGGGCGTTGACGGGTTAGGTATTGCGTTTTTTTCCTTCGACGAAAGGCCAATCCAAGTGAATTCAATTTTAGCTTCAACATTGAGCGGCATCGTTCCTGCGCTTCGAATCGCGGTGAGCGACTGGTCCGTTAAATCAGAAACGCGCTTGAGTTCAAGAGAGTCGATGCGAACAAACCCTGGTATGGCGCTGCGGAAATATTCTAAGAACGAGAATATATGAACATCAGAAACCGCTTTGAGCGTTATTCTGAAGCGATTCCAAACCTGTACATTATAGTTGAAGTTTACTAGCTCAGGCTTATCGCTGACCGCCATGATAACAGGTTTTATTTTAAGATCGTCAAATTTATATTGCAGCTTGGCATTAGCGAGGAATTCTTTTAGCGCCTTGATATCAGTCTCAGGCGACGGAGATGTCCGGCCTTCCTGAATAATAACGTACCGTTTCTCAGCCGCCCCAGATTTATCCATTTGCTCGCGCAACGATGAAAGCAGCCCGTTATCGGCATTTAGCTTGCCTTCAGCAGTAGTTTTATCGGTAGCAATCCCGCCAGCTATAAAGGAAGTGGCTGCATAAAGAATACCCGCTACAGCAACAACTATACTTGCCATCACAGTAGTTTTTACCGTCTTTTTACGTAAGTCCTGTTGCTTGCTCATCGCGCTACCTGTGGCGTGGGTGATGGCGAGGCTGAAGCCGCTACTTTCTTAATGCCGCTCAGTGTGAATTTAACTTTAGTATCCTTGACAACCACTGTATTGGAAGCATTGAGTTCAATCTCCGCTGCGGCCGCATTTGCTGCATCCCCCTCTATCCATGGAAATGGTGCGTATTTAATATCATACTGAGGCAACTTCTCAGTAAGTGTTGCGATATAAGCCTTAGCCTCTCGATCAAGTGCCTCAGGAGTCGTGCCTGCCGCCGCAAAATCAATCTCCATCGTGATTGCAATAGGAAGTTCTGCAGTGCTTGTGGTTGGAGCCGTCGCGCCCTTAGGCAGCGTCGCCGTATTGTCCCATGTAATCGCGGTCACACGTGCCTTTTGCGAAAGGAGTGGCGCCATAGCCGCAATGAAATCTTCTGGTTGTGGAATATCCTTAACATAGGCATCGTAGGCTGCAACAAATGCTGATTTAAAGGCAACGTTTTGATTCAGCCCTTGTACAGATTTTTTCATTTTATCCAAATCCACCTCTACTACACGCGACTTGGATTGTAATTCATCTGTGCGATTGTAATCGCTAACCATATCGACAACCGCCATCCCTATGCAGCCAACCAACGCCAAGACACCTATTGCGGCCACAGCACGAATAGCCGTCCCCGCCCTATAATACCTAGCTAGCTTCTCGATATAGGCATTGCTAAAACGTATGGCATGTTTTTTATGAATTCCAAAAGCGGCGGCCATCACCACATCGCCAAATCTATCCGCCGAAAGTGCTGCCTGCTCCAATCCAAGCGCCTCCGCAACGTTCAGTGGTGTTAATGCGTGCGCCTGCGCAAATCCAAAACGCCGTAAATCAAGCGATTCTAGAACATCCTGCGAGACAATAACCGTCGCATCCAGATCTGTATTATTACGAAACTCAAGGCGCTTCAAATACTCGATTGTGTTCAGAATTTCCTGCTCGATATTTCCTGCAATTACGGCGGGAATAGCGTCATCAATCGCTTGGCTGACGCGCGTAAATACAAGCTTATTATCCCGCAGCACCACTTGTCGAAAACCGGATATTTTATTGTGCGAAAATAAGAGCTGCCACGAGCTGGGCTTGGCACTCGATAAGCGCTTGCCAATCTGCTCGACGTAATGTGCCGCCTCGACTGGCACCAAATAGATGCCCTTCAACTCATTCGGCAGATTAATGATGCAATCAATCCATTCCCCAACAAGAGGCGTTTTGGCGAGGGCAATCAGCAAATACTTCCATTCCTTGCGGCCCGCTTTATCACGCCCGATAAGCAACGACCCTTTGAAGTCATCGGGCTGGAAGTCGCGCTCGAGGCGGCGCTTCACCAACCCACCGACCGAGAGCGAACTTACAGGAGGAAATGTTTGCGGCAAATATTGCTGATCCATCACATCCATCAGCACATAAATTGGCGCCGAAGGATTTCCCTTCATCAGATCAACCATCGCCTCACTATGGGAAGGCTGCGCGGAGGGCGCAAATAGGCGACGGATGACCTTCGCCCCTTGCATAAACACAAGGATGCTGCCCTCATCCCCCACGATAAGAACAAAGCGCTTCGCCTTAGACTTTGATTTTGGCGCCTTAACAGGCTTAGCCGAATCATTTTTTTTAAACAAACGCTTCTCAGGCTTGTCGCCATCTCCTTCGGTATTTTTTTTGCGCGAGAATGCCATGCTTTGCCTAAAACTTCATATGCGAGAAGGATTGGTACAACGGTCCGAATACCGCAGCAATAACCCAAAAGATTAGTCCGCCCATAACCAATGTTAGAATCGGCTGAATCATGCCGACCATCGCATCGACAGAATCGTTCACTTCGCGATCGTAGAAAAATTTAATATTACTCATCGCATCGTTCATGTTACCCGAATCCTCACCCACCTTAAACATCCGAATCACCAGAGTGGGGAATTGATTCGAAATACGCAATGAAGAAGTGAGATTGTTCCCCTCCACAATACTACGGTGGACAACATCCACTGATTCTTTGATTACACGATTCTTCACGACATCGCGCGCTGCCAGCAACGCCTCAGGAATATTGATCCCACTTCTGAACATGACCGAAAAGAAGTGCGTAAAGCGCGCAAGGTTGATTTTACGCACCGTTGGGCCAATCGCTGGCAACTTTAATAGCCGACCATCTAGCCAGTATGCAAAAGACTCCGATGTGCGATAGAGCGTCAGCGTAACCATAAAAATCGTGATCGGCACGCCGAAAATTAAATACCAGCTCGATTGGAACGCCTCGGAAAACCAGATCAATGCACGTGTGTGGATAGGAATTTCGAAGCCTTGGCTGGTAATAAAGTCGAGCAGCTTGGGTACAACGGCGACCATCAAAATGGCAATTACCGCCGACATGACCACCAATAACACAATGGGGTATGTCATCGCTTTTTTTACTTTGCGGCGCAGGTCATTCGTCCATTTCATATGGTTGGACATATTCACGAAGGAGTCCGTCAAATTACCATTCTTCTCGCCTGCAGCCATCAACCCCACGAAAATTTCGTTGAATACGCGGGGGTAGTTGCCCAACGATTCCGAGAAGGAGCTGCCTGTTTTTACTTTCTCCAGAACATCGGCCATAATATCGCGCAACGCATTAGATTCCGTTGAATCGCGAACATCTGCAAGGGCCTCGTGGATTGGTACGCCCGCGCGACTTAGCTGCTCTAGGTGCAAGCAGAGAATAATCATATCCTTGGGCTTGATACGTTTTCCACCACCGCGTTTGCGCGCTTGCTCACGATAATTGACGAGATCAAGCCCGACTTCCTTCAGCCGCACTTCAAGGTCGACTTCGTTTTCGGCAACCATCGAGCCCCTGATGGAGCGGCCACGCTCGTTTATCGCGCTGTAGTTAAATTGAGCCATAGCTTTCCACGAATCTAAAATGCCGCGCGTCAATTACGCCAGTTGGAAACCTATTATAAACGGTCAGTAAGGTCTACCGTATTAATCAGCTCGGGGATATCTATGTCCCCAGACAGAACTTTACTGATGCCGTCTTGCACCATGGGAACAAAATCATTCTGCAGCGCATACTCCAGCATTTGGTTGCGTGTCGCTTTGGTAGCAATGAGTTCATCCATTCCGTGGTCGATGCGCAGAATCTCGTGAATCCCCGTACGCCCCTTGTAACCTTTGAACCCACATTTCTCACACCCCACCGCCTCATGCACTGTTGGCGGATTTGCTGCGTCCAAACGTAACAGTTTACATTCCTCCGCCGTGGCTAACCTAGGTTTGCGGCATTGCTTGCACAGCTTACGCGCCAAGCGCTGCGCCATGGTACAAATGAGCGAACCTGCGAGCAAATGCGGCGGCACGCCAATATCACCCAAGCGCGGAATGGTACCTAGCGCATCGTTGGTGTGCAGCGTGGTGAATACTTGGTGACCCGTGAGCGCCGCGCGCACGGCCATGACCGCCGTTTCCTCATCACGCACCTCCCCAAGGAAGATAATATCGGGATCTTGCCGCATCAGCGATTTAATGCCCGAGCTAAAATCAATCACCCCTTCGCGAATATTGGTCTGGCGAATCAGGGGCAATTGATACTCGACAGGGTCTTCGAGCGTCATGATGTTCACATCGATGGAGTTGATGTAGCCCAACACCGAATAGAGCGTGGTGGTTTTACCCGAACCTGTCGGCCCCGTGACCACAATAATGCCCTCTGGCCGCTTCAAGCAGCGCTTCAGCAATTCCAGATTATGCTCCGAGAAATTCAGTTGGTCGATCGGCACCAGCGATTTCGATTTATCGAGAATACGCAGAACGACGTTCTCGCCGTGCACGGTCGGCTGTGTGGCGACACGGAAATCAACCTCGCGCCCGAGCGCCACCATGCTGATGCGGCCATCCTGCGCCTGACGAGTCTCGGCAATGTTCATGCCCGACATGATTTTAATACGCACCAGAATGGCTGGCCAATAATCGCGGTGGAAGCTGCGGATTTGTTGTAGCGAGCCATCAATACGATAGCGCAAGCGCAGGAACGAGCCTTCAGGCTCGAAGTGGATATCCGAACAGCCCTGCTTAATTGCATCGATCAGCAATGCGTTTACAAGGCGCACCGTGGGGTTAACATAGCCCTCTTCGCGGCCATCGAGCTGGGTTTTATCGCGTATACCTGTCTCAATCTCGCGCAAGACGCCATCAATCGAGAGGTCGTAGTTATAATAGCGCTCGATGAGGTCATTAATTTCGCTTTCCGTACAATAAATCGGGATAATTTTGATGGAGCGGTCGAGGTGACGCCGCACCTGATCGATTGCGAGCACGTTATACACATCGACCATCGCCAGTTTCACGGTCTGGCCTTCCTGCTCGACAGGAATTACTTTGTTGCGAACGCACACATCGCGCGGGACCAAGCCCAGCAAATTGCTATCGAGCATCGTCGATTTGGCATCGAACCGCTCGGAGCCCGAACTTTCGGCCAGCACTTCACCCAGCGCCGACTCAGTGATGAAGTTCATCGAAATCAGTGTGGCACCAAGCAATTTTTTGGATTTCACTTGCTCGCGAAGGGCAATTTCTAGCTGATCTTTTGAGATCAGCCCCAGCGCCATCAGCTTTTCACCGATACGCATAGGCTTAGCTTCAGGTGCTTTTTTGCCCAAGCCGCTTTCCCCTACAGGCTCCGCAACAGGTACGCCAATCGCTGGCGGCTCTATAGGTTGCACAGGAATAGGTTGGACGGGGATGGGTTGCACAGGAACAGCTTGAACGGGAACAGCCTGCACAGGCGTGGGCTGGGCAACTACGCGAGCCTGCGATAAAAAATCACCATCGGATGAGTCAGACGAAGCCATTATTCTCCTTGTGCGGGAACTTGCGACTATTTCTAGAATAGTTTTTATTTTTACAAGTTTCTATTATATAAAAGCATTTACTTATGTTGTCACAAGTTAAATCCAGAAAAATTTGTGATATCTTGCTTTATCTGTCCATGGTGTGGCGTTTTTTGTAGCATAGCACCCAAACTTTACGATAAACCAACAGCATGGAATCATTCATTTTCATTCTCAGCGCCTACGGCATCACAGGCATATTGCTTGCGGGGTTATGCCTTGCGACATGGCTGGCCTCGCGGCGGGTGAATGCCCAACTGCGCGCACGCGACGCAGCATGAAACCCAAGCATAAGCGCCTCGTATTCATCCTCGGAAGCGTCACCTGTATGGCGCTCGCGGCGGCAGTTATTCTGTACTCCTTCCGCGATAACATGGTGTTCTTCTATACCCCTACCCAATTGGGGGAAAAGAAATCGCAGCCAGATTTTGTAGCAAGCCGCGCATTGCGTATTGGCGGACTGGTCGAAAAGGGCAGCATCACCAACCAAAAAACGGGCGGCATCCGCTTTACCATCACCGATATGACCAATGAAATAACGGTAACTTATAATGGCTTAGTGCCGAGCCTCTTCCGCGAAGGCCAAGGCGTGATTGCCCAAGGCACCCTCGCCGCAGATGGCTCGCTTAACGCCCAGAACATCCTGGCCAAGCACGACGAAACCTACATGCCGCGCGAAGTGGTGGAGGAACTGAAAAAATCGGGTCGCTGGAAAGATGGCGCCGCGATGAAAGGCATCAACCAGTGATTCCTGAACTTGGCCAGCTATGTCTTGTGCTTGCGCTGCTTGTCAGCCTCTTGCAGGCGGGCGTGCCGCTGCTGAACCGCTTCAACCTCCCGCACGGGCTGCTGCATCTCACTAAAGCAACAGCGTCGGCGACATTCTTGCTTATCTGCGGTGCTTTCGCGGCACTCATTTTCTCGTATATCATCTCCGATTTTACGGTGCTGAATGTGGTGCTCAACTCGCACTCGACCAAGCCGCTGCTTTATAAAATTGTTGGCGCATGGGGCAACCACGAAGGCAGCATGCTGCTGTGGATGTGGGTGCTTGCCACGTGTGGGTTTCTCGTCGCCATATTGCCCGCAGCAGATAAGGAATTGCGCGCGACCACCCTTGCCGTGCTTGGCCTGATTTCGGCCGGCTTGCTCGCGTTTATTCTGTTTACCAGCAACCCATTTTTGCGTGTTTACCCACCACCGCCCGATGGCGAGGATTTGAACCCCATTTTGCAGGATATCGGCCTCGCTTTCCACCCGCCCACGCTTTATGTGGGCTATGTGGGCTTTGGCGTGGTGTTTGCCTATGCCATTGCGGGCATGCTGCGCGGGCGCATCGATAGCGTGTGGGCGAAAGCCGTTCACCCTTGGATTTTACTGCCGTGGATGTTCCTCACCCTTGGCATTGCCGCAGGCAGCTGGTGGGCCTACCGCGAGCTGGGCTGGGGCGGCTGGTGGTTCTGGGATCCTGTCGAGAATGTGTCGCTGTTGCCGTGGCTGGTGGGCACCGCACTGCTGCACTCGAACATGGTATTGGAAAAGCGTAACCAACTTGGGCGATGGGTGGCGCTGCTCTCCATTTTCGCGTTCACCCTCTCACTGATTGGCACCTTCATTGTTCGCTCTGGCTTGCTGACCAGCGTGCACTCCTTCGCGGCCGACCCCATGCGTGGCATGTTCATTCTGGGTTATATTTTTGTCACCTGTGGCGCGGCGCTACTGGTCTATGGCTTTACCGATATCAAGGCGAGCAAGCCTGTCGCCCTGCTTTCGCGCAGTGGGTTTATCCTCATCAACAACTTATTACTAGTCGTTGCGGCGGCGATTATACTGCTCGCTATTCTCTACCCGCTCGCGCTTGAACTGCTCAAACTGCCGAGCATTTCGGTGGGCCCCAACTATTTCAACTCCACCTTCTTGCCCATTACGGCAGCGCTACCCATCCTCGCCGCCCTGGCCCCGCTGATGGCATGGGACCAAACCACACCACAGCAATTGCGAGACCTATTGAGCAAACTTTTTCCATCGCTGGGCGTGGCGTTGCTTGTTGTGCTTGCCCTGTTTAAACCCGAGGGGGTACTGCTTGCCATCGGCATTGGCATGGCGGCATGGCTTGCGTTTGGCTCGTGGCTGTACCTGCGCCGTATACGCGCCGCGCAGGTAAAGCTGCTCTCGCTCGCTGGCCTGCGCCACAGCGCAGCCGCACTCTCGCATACTGGCCTTGCGATATTCATCCTTGGTATGGCACTCGCCGCCACGTTGAAGCAAACCTACGAAATGCCCCTTGATGCCAACGACCCCATGGTGATGGGCGATTACAGTTTGCGCCTTGTTGCGGCCGAGCGTAGCACGCAAGAAAATTACATCAGTCGGCGCGCCACGTTCGAGGTGTCACGCGCAGGGCACACCATCACCACACTTACGCCCGAGCTGCGCTATTTCAGCGTGCGTGCCATGCAAACGGCCGAGGCCGCGCTCTACTCGACCCCGCTGCGCGATGTGTATATTGTGCTGGGCGAATCGACCTATGCGAACAAAAAAGAAGATAGCGTGCTCGGTGTGCGGATGTATGTAACCACGGGCCAACAACTAATTTGGATTGGCTTTCTGATGACAGCCGCAGGCGGTGGGTTGGCACTGCTGGTGGCGTTGCGTCGAATAGGAGAAAAATAATGCGTCCCTTTCCGTTCATTTTGTTTCTTGTCCTCAGCGCTTCGCTTGTTGCCATGCTGTTGAAATCGGCGGAGGAGAAAAGCCCCGCTTCGAACGTCAATGCCCCCTTCCCTATCATCAGCGTTGCCTCGCTCGATGGTAAAACCATGTGGAGCCCTGAAGCGCTGAAAGGCCGTGTCACGCTTATTAATTTCTATGCTAGCTGGTGCACACCCTGCGCCACAGAGATGCCCGAGCTGGCTGCACTTGCTAAACAATTCCCTAAGCTTCACCTTGCGGGGGTTGCGTGGAACGACGAGCCAAAAACCCTGACCAAATGGCTAGCAAAAAATGGCAACCCCTTCGCCAGTACATGGCTCGATAGCAAAGGCGATGCGACGATTGATTTGGGCATTAAAGGCATCCCCGAAACGATCGTCGTCGATAGCACAGGCACCATCCGCTATCGCCTTGCGGGCCCACTAACGGCTGCCATGCGCGAGGGCGAATTTGGCGCACTCATTACCACCTTATTGGCCGAGGCCAACCATGCGAAATAGCGCAGCATTACTTCTTGCATTTGTATTGTTGGGCACTGCCCATGCGGCCAGCATCGACCAACCGCTGACGGAAGCCACGCAGGAAAAAACCGCGCACGCCATCTTCCGCGAATTGCGTTGTGTCGTGTGCGAAGGCCAATCGCTCGCGGAATCGGATGCCACCCTCGCGGTGCAAATGCGCGCCCATGTGCGCGAGCTGGTGGCCGCGGGGAAAACGGAAGATGAAATCCTCGCCTATTTTAGTGATCGTTATGGCGAGCACATCCTCCTCACCCCGCGCATGGAAGGTAAAACCGCGCTGCTTTGGCTTGCGCCACTGCTACTATTAGGTGGCGGAGCAGTCGCAGTTTGGCGCACCACGCGGCAGCGTAACGGAGAGAACTCATGACCCAATTTATCGCGTTTGCCTTTTATTTGTGTGTCAGCGCCATGTTGCTGATTGTCACCCCCGTGATGATGCACCCCACCCTGCCCATGAAGCGCAAGCTGTTGATTACGGCATTTTCTTTCCTTGTTTTGGTGCCTGCTGGGCTAGCGCTTTATATCTATTTGGGCGCACCACAAATGGCGGTTTCCCGCTAGTTTTCGCTAGCCCCACCCCCCTAAAAGCGCTATAATGCGCGCGTAAAACGAATCACGCGCGCCAACCACGCCACCAACCTACGGAGTATCGCCATGCATACGCATCATATCTTGTTTGTTGTCACATCCGCCGACCGCATGGGCACCGCACCCGACGCGACAGGTTCGTGGATTGAGGAAATTGCCGCGCCCTATTACGCGTTCAAGGATGCACGCTGCAAAATTACCCTTGCCTCGCCCAAAGGTGGCGCCGCGCCGATTGACCCAAAAAGCAACGCGGAAGAAAACCAAACCGCATCCACCCGCCGCTTCGAGGCTGATGCTAGCGCCAAAGCCTCGCTTGCTGCCACGGCAGCACTCTCTTCCATCAACCCTGATGAATATGACGCGATCTTTTTCGCAGGTGGCCACGGCACGATGGAAGACTTCCCCACTAGCACCAATGTGAAACACATGGTGGAAACCTTCTACGCGGCGCATAAGCCTGTTGCTTCCGTGTGCCACGGCCCCGCGTGCCTAGTGAACGCGAACAAGCCCAATGGCGAGGCACTCATCAAAGGCCGCCGTTTTACTTGCTTTTCAGATGAAGAGGAAACGATTGTCGGCCTTGCGAATGCCGTTCCGTTCATGCTCGAATCGCGCCTTGTGCAACAGGGTGGCACTGCCACAACCGCGCTGCCATTCAGCCCCAATGTGGTGGTCGATGGGCAACTCATCACTGGCCAAAACCCCGCCTCGGCCATTCCCGTGGCGGAAGCCGTAATTTACTACTTACGCAATGCGCTGACGTCACGCCACGCAGCCTAATGTATGCGGCGAACGCTTTCGGCCTAGACATTCGCATCCGCGCTGCCTAAGTAGTTTTCATGTCCACACTTTCGTTATTCACCAGCCGCCGCTTTGGCGCAATGTTCACCACCATGGCGTTGGGTGCATTCAACGATAATTTTTATAAGAACGCGCTCATCATCATTGCCACCTACACGCTGGCGGCAAAAATGGGCATTGATGCAGCAACCTTGCTTAGCGGCGCATCAGCGGCGTTTATTCTTCCATTCTTTTTATGTTCAGGCTTGGCGGGCGAGATTGCCGATCGCATCCCCAAATATAAACTGGTGCGCCTGCTTAAACTCACGGAATTTATCCTCATCATTTTCGCGGCGGCGGCGCTCTGTTTCCAGCACGCGTGGTCGCTGATGGGTATTTTATTCCTGATTGGTGTCCAAGCCGCAGTCTTTGGCCCCATTAAATACTCCATCCTGCCTGAACTACTGAAAAAAGAGGAACTACTGCAAGGCAATGCCATCATCGAGGCTGGTACATTCATTGCCATTTTGCTTGGCACATTGGTAGGCGGGCTCCTTATTTTACAACCCAATGGGCCACTAGTGGTGGCGGCATCCCTCATCGGTGCAAGTGCCATTGG